>CAYOOG010000057.1:0-15117 GCA_964405515.1 uncultured Alphaproteobacteria bacterium
GTGGGACTTTGCGATAAGGCACATGCTCTCTCGGACGAGTTCGCGGCGGAGTGCTGGATCGGCGACGTCCTTACCTGGCGTAGCGATGTGTTCAGCCACAGCCAAAAGCGCAATCCCAAAATCTTTAGCCTGTTGAGCAATTCAGGGAAGGTTCCGGATCCAGCCAAGGATTTGGTCAGCCCTTGCCGGACAGACCTAAAAGAATATTACCGGGACCATTGCTATCAGGTTTCGCTTCTGACGGAGCACTTAGAGCGCCGGCGCAGAGCCGAGCCCAGAAGGGCCGCCGCCTAAAACCTCAAATAATACATTAGACCGGAAAGGTTCTGGACCTGAGCCGATTTCTCGGTGATCCTTGGAGGATTATTCGAGAGGGACATCCTTTGGCTCAGGATCAGGTCATTTTTGTCACCGGCGGTGCCGGCTATATCGGCAGCCACGTCGTCCATGCCTTGCATGACGCAGGCATTTCGGCGGTTGTGCTGGACGATTTATCCACCGGTCGGGCGGACCTGTTGCCGGCCGGTGTGCCTCTTATCGAAGGTGACATCGGCGACAGTGACCTGGTGGCCCGGATTTGCGCCGAACATGACGTAACCGCCGTGATGCATTTTGCCGGAAAGATCGTAGTCCCGGAGTCTGTCGAGCGGCCTTTTCACTATTATCGTGAGAATACCGTAAAGGCCCGCGCCCTGATCGACGCCGTTGCCGGTGCGGGAGTAGACAAGTTCATCTATTCGTCGACCGCCGCCGTCTACGGCGAGAACCATCGTGCGCCGGTGTCCGAGGAATCACCTGTTGCGCCCTCCAACCCCTACGGCTCCTCAAAGCTCATGGTCGAATGGATGCTCGAGGAAGCGGCGGTATCACATGGGCTCCGTTTTGCCGCCCTTAGATACTTTAATGTTGCCGGGGCAGATCCGCGGGGGCGCACCGGTCAGGCCACGCCGAAGGCCACGCATTTGATCAAGACGATGTGCGAGGTGGTCACCGGTAAGCGTGCCGAGCTGGTTATTTTTGGTGATGATTACGATACCGATGACGGCACCTGCGTGCGCGACTATATCCACGTTAGCGATCTTGCGGCGGCCCATTTGGCGGCGCTGGATCATCTGATTTCCGGCGGCAAGTGCATGGTGTTGAACTGCGGCTATGGCCGGGGCAGTTCGGTACGTCAGGTTTTGGACGCCTTCCAAGCTGCTTCCGGTAAAGAGCTGCCTGTTCGAATTGGGCCGCGCCGTGCCGGCGACGCGGCGTTTCTTGTTGCCGACGTGGGCAAGTTGCTCGACACTCTCGAATGGTCGCCCCAGCACCAGGATTTGTCGACAATGGTCAGCTCGGCACTGGCTTGGGAAGATAGGCTTGGCAGGGACTAGGTCGGCGCAGGTTCAGAATATTTACGTTCTGTAGTGACCGCTATTTCTTTATGATTTCCCCATGCCCGCAAAGCCCCGCACCGTTTTCGAGCCGCCCGAGGAACAGAAGCATCTGTTTCCGGATATCTCCGGCAACACGGTCAATGGCCTGGGCGAGGAGGAATTCCGCCGCCCACGGCACATCTACTGGCAACGACCGGACAAATTGGTGCACGGCGCCTTGCAGCAGTACATTGTCGATAAGTTCACCGCGGTACCGGCCCTGCGCGACATTTATGCCGGAAAGGACGCTCGTGGCCCACGACAGCCCGACCCGGTGGCGGCCGAGCAGGCGCAAGATACGCCCGAGAACTGGTCACGTCGCCTCAAGGAGTTCGCCCTGGCCCACGAAAGCGATATGGTGGGCATTACCCGGCTCGAAGCCCCTTCGGTTTACGAAGGCTACGAGGTAGCGGATGCCTGGGTCGTTGTTTTGGGCCTGACGCACGATTACGAGGCGCTTGCCACCGCGCCATCGTCGGATGATGAGCCCACTTCGGCCCTTGAGGTTGCCGAACAATACAACCGGGGCGCCCGCACGGCCCGCGCCGTGGCCAACTGGATTAGGGCGCAGGGCTACAATGCCGAGGCCCATGCCGGGCCGTGGGTCGGCTCACTGTTGATGACGTCCGCCGCACTGGCCAGCGGATTTGGCGAATTGGGCAAGCACGGCTCGATCATCAATCCAAAGGTTGGTTCGGCTTTTCGCCTTGCCGGCGTCACCACCGACATACCCCTGGTCGCCGATCCGTCCGTGGAATTCGGCGCCGATGATTTTTGCCAGAATTGCCAGATTTGCACTGATGCTTGCCCGCCCGATGCCATTTTCCGCGAAAAACAGATCGTGCGCGGGCAGCGCAAATGGTTTGTGAATTTTGATAAATGTGTGAGTTACTTCAACGAAACCCACGGCTGTGGCATTTGCATCGCCGTCTGCCCCTGGAGCCGCCCGGGGGTCGCGCCCAATCTGGCTGCGAAACTGGCCCGGCGGCGGGCGCGCCAAGCCCCAAAATAGGCCTATTTAGTCCGAAATTGGCCGTGTTTGGCGATTCTGGGCGGTGACAGGCCCTAACCCGGGGGCTTATAGTCGCCCGGCCATGAAACAGGTTCTGTTGAAAGAGGGTAAAGCCGCCGTTTCGGAGGTTCCGGCGCCGGAAGTGACGCCGGGCACGGTCCTGGTGCGCGTGGACCATTCCTGCATTTCCGCCGGCACGGAGGTCAGCGGACTGAAGGCGGCGGGCGAGCCCCTTTGGCAGCGGGCCCTGAAACAGCCGCAGAAAGTCAAGAAGGCCCTGCGCATGGTCGCCGAGCAGGGCATCGTCGCGACTCACGATTTTGTCAAGAACAAGGTCGCGGCGCCGCATGCCACGGGGTATTCCGTCGCCGGCCTCGTCATCGGCGTCGGAGAAGGCATAGACGATATTGAAGTCGGTGATCGTGTTGCCTGTGCCGGCGCCCAATGTGCCTACCACGCCGAAATTGTCTGCGTGCCGCGCAACTTGACGGTACGGGTTCCCGACGGGTTGAGTTTCGCCGATGCCTGCACGGTAACGCTTGGCGCCATCGCGCTGCAGGGTGTGCGCCGCGCCAACCCAACCCTCGGTGAGAACTTCGTGGTTATAGGCCTGGGCATCATCGGCCAACTGGTCACACAAATTTTGAAGGCCAACGGCTGTCAGGTTATCGGTACGGATTTGCAGGAAGATCGCCGTGATCTGGCGCTGGAATTGGGCGCGGACCATGTCCTTGATCCCAATTCCGATGTTGATATTGACCAGGTGGCGCGCCTTACCGGTGGCCACGGCGCCGACGGTGTTATCGTCACCGCCGCCACCTCGTCGGATGAGGTCATGTCGACGGCCTTTGGTATGTGCCGCAAGAAGGGCCGTGTTGTGCTGGTCGGCGATGTCGGCCTCAACCTCAAGCGCAGCGACTTTTACGTCAACGAATTGGATTTCTTGATCTCGACCTCCTATGGGCCGGGCCGCTACGACGGCAGTTATGAGGAGGAGGGGCTCGACTACCCCATTTCATACGTGCGCTGGACGGAGAACCGCAACATGGCTGCCTACCTCGACCTCGTTGACCAGGGCAAGGTGAAGGTCGGGCCGTTGATAGGGCGCACGTTTGACATCGAAGATGCGGGCGCGGCGTATGAGAGTTTGGCCAGCGCCTTGTTCCCGCCCATGGCTCTAATATCCTATCCGGCCGTGGCGCAGGATGAAGCACCGTTGCGCAAGATTGCGAACCCCAGGGTTTTGGCGCCAACTAAGCCGGGACTTGTCGGTATGGCGGTTATTGGTGCCGGTGGCTTTGCCAAGGGCACCCACCTGCCCAATCTGCGCGCCTTGAAGAGTTTGTTCTCACTCGAAGCCGTGGTCTCAAGCACCGGCCACAATGCCACCGCCACTGCTGAATCCTTCGGCGCCCGTTACGCGTCCACCGATTACGATGAGGTTCTGGCGGATGAAGCGGTCAATGCCGTGCTGATCTGCACGCCCCATGACAGCCATTCCTCTATGACGCTGGCGGCGCTTCAAGCGGACAAGCATGTGCTGGTGGAAAAACCTCTGGCGCTTGGACCTCAGGAGCTGGCGGGCATTGAGGAATTTTACGGCTCGGCGGGCGAGGCGGCCTCGGCGCCCCTGTTGCTCACCGGCTTTAACCGGCGGTTTTCGCCCTTTTCCTTGCGCATAAAGGAACTTGTGGCGGGCCGCAGCGCGCCCATGGTGCTCAATTACCGCATGAACGCCGGATACCTGCCGGCGGACCACTGGGTGCACGGCGCCAAGGGCGGTGGCCGCAACGTCGGAGAGGCTTGCCATATCTACGATTTGTTTGTGTACCTTACCGGCGAGAAATGCGTGGACTTCCAGGCAATGACCATCGCGCCAACGGGCGGGCAGTATTCAGGCCAAGACAATTTCGTGGCAACGCTGCGATTCGGCGATGGCTCCCTGGCGACATTGACCTACACGGCTCTCGGCAGTGCCGAGCATCCAAAAGAGACCATGGACGTTTACCTTGACGGCAAGGTGCTATCGCTCGGAAATTATCAGTCCCTGACCGTCGCTGGCTCCAAGGCGGCGGGCTTGGCCACGCGAGACGTGGACAAGGGCCATAGCGCGGAATTGAAGGCTTTCGGTGAGGCTATCAAGTCCGGTGGCCGGTGGCCGATCCCGCTATGGCAGCAGATCGAGGCCACAAGAATCTCATTTGATGTTGAAAAACTGCTTTAGCCCGACAGTTGGTTCGTTACGTCTTTATCGTTGGGTGCGTCTCTGGAAATATCTGTCTTCCAGCACTTTGAACGTTCGGGCCATCTCGGTGTCGCTTAGCGGGCGCTCATAAATCAACAAACGCGCGAGTTTACCTTCAAAAGATTCCGCACCCGGGTGATTGGTCGCGTCACGTTCCTGGCCAACGGCCATTTTCGACGGGTCGCCGTACTCACTGACCTGTATAGTCTTGCTCGCCAAAGGTTGTGAATTATTGACAAATAAATCGATAACCGCTGCATCGGTTCCGGCACTCATTCGGCCCGCCAAGATATAATGCTGATTGCTTTCTAGAATCGGGCCCGAGACCTTGGGATTATTCTTGTCATAACGGCCGAAAGTTACGCCATTTCGAGAACCCAACCAGAATTTATTGTCGTCGTCCAGCCCGCCCCAAAAACCTTCAAACATTGGACCGTTCCTGAGGTTGCCGAAAATGGCATTTACATCCTTTATGCCAAAGGATTGAGTGTAGGGCGCCATTACAGCGAACCACGTATAGCCACTGCCTTGGGTCAGGTGATCAAACGCGTCCTCGCGCATGTTCACCAGTTCCTGTCTGAGAAATATCAGGCTGTTGTGGCCACCAAGCTCCGGAACATCTCGTTTCAAACCGGGCCTTCCGGAACCCGGCACTTCTCGGCCTTCATCACGTTTGACAAAGTTCCGGGCGATCGAATCCGTTACCTGATTTTGCCAAGCGCTCACGCGGTCATCTTCCTCCAAAGTTAGACCTTCGTCAGCATCAAGATCCAGAAGCAAGCCTCCTTGGATCAACCGGCGGCCCGCAGCCCATTCTATGCCGCCCGAAAGATGGCTGACAAAAAATGGGTTATGAAAAGGCGACTCGGGAAAGGCGTGCCCCATGGTCGTATAGAACGAGCGACCGCCTTGATATTCCCGTACCCAGGCAATGGGATGATCTTTCCCCATTTGCCCCCCGGAATAAGTGCTTTCGTCAACCTGAAGCAAAACGGTAATACCGGATTTCGCCCGGGGATTTTCACGAAACTCATACCATTCTTCTGCAACCACGCCGGGGAGGTATTCCTTGTCCTCATACATGCCCGGCGCGACCAGATACTTGTTGGCGCCGTGGTCAATGTTTTCCACGATAACTTTGGCCTTCGGTAGGCCCCAGGGGTGTCGCTTAAAATACGCCCCAACCAATTCACCGTACCATGGCCAGTCGTATTCTGTGTCACTGGCGGCGTGGATGCCCACAAAGCCACCGCCTGATCGAACATACCGTTCCACTGCCGCTTGCTGTTCTGCGTTAAGCACATCACCGGCAGTGTTGTTGAATACAAGGACGTCGTATTGACTGAGATTGGAATAGGTAATTGCCGTGGCATCAACGTGATCGTCCACTTTCCAGCCACGCGTTTCTCCAATCCAGCGGATGATTTTCACGCCCTGCGGGATGGACTCGTGCTTGTACGCTCCATCGGCCACCTTGGAGAAAACCAGAATCTGGATACTTTCTTCTGCAAGAGCGCTGGCCGAAGCAACCAAATGCAGCAGCAGTAGCGCCGATACGAGTTGCCCAACAACGACCTTTAGCGATCTATGGTTCCTGGAATTGCAATTGCAATCGATATCGAACTTCAGCATGTCAAAGCCCTATGCGAGTTCCAGGCTTTCGGCGCGGCGGTCAAGTCCGGTGGCCGGTGGCCGATCCCGCTGTGGCAGCAGATCGAGGCCAAGCGGATATCCTTTGAGATAGAAGAGCGACTTTAGAGTCATTCCGCCGTTTTACGTGGCAAGGCTCTTGCCGCCTGAACGCAGATCACCGATCGCCTCGTCGAGGCGTTCCACCACGCCGGACTCGCCTTGCCGCAACCATTTGCGCGGGTCGTATTTGCTCTTGTACGGAGTGTCGTCGTCCGGGTCGATTTGATACTTGAAGGCCTTGGGGTTCTCATCCACGTAGTCGCCAACCGCATGGGCGAATGCGAACTGCGTATCGGTATCAATGTTCATTTTGAAGACGCCGAAATTGATGGCTTCCTCAATTTTTGCTTTTTCCGAGCCGGAACCGCCATGGAAAACAAGATCCAGGGGATTGCTTCCGGTGCCGTGGGTTGAGGCCACCAGTTCCTGGCTGTCTTTGAGGATTTCCGGGCGCAGATGCACGTTGCCGGGCTTGTACACGCCATGCACGTTGCCGAAAGAGGCGGCGACGGAAAAATGCCCGATGGGTGAGAGCCGGTTATAGGCCTCCAACACCTCGGTGGGCTGGGTATAGAGCTTGGCGTTGTCTGTTTCGTCCAAGTCGGAGCCGACGCCGTCTTCCTCGCCGCCAGTGACGCCCAGCTCAATCTCCAGGCTCATGTCCAATGGCACCATCTTTTTCAAGTAATCCGCGCAGATCGACAAATTATCTTCCAGACTCTCCTCCGACAAATCCAGCATGTGGGAGGTATATAGGGGTCGGCCGTTTGCCTTGTGGTATTTCTCACCTTCGGCGATCAGGCCGTCGATCCAGGGCAGCAGCTTGCGGTTGGCGTGGTCCGTGTGCAAGACCACACAGACGCCATAGTGGCGCGCCAGCAAATGGACATGTTGGGCGGCGGAGACCGCGCCAAGGACACGGGCGGCATCCGCATCCGCCATGCCCTTTCCGGCAAAGAACTGCGCCCCGCCGTTGGAGAGCTGAACGATGATGTCGGAATTGTTGCGGGCGGCGGCTTCCAGCACCGCATTCACCGAATTGGTGCCGACCACGTTGACCGCCGGCAGCGCATAGGCGCCTTCCTTGCAGGCACCCAGCAACGTTTTGTAATCCTCGCCGTAAACCACGCCTGGATTCAATTTCGCCATGGTCATTTCAACTCCCGTCCCATCTCACGTTCGCCATTCCTTCCAGCAAAAGCACTGGAAGGGCAAACAAGCCATCAGTTCTGTAACAGTCTTTACCCGGAAATATGAGGCCATTTCAACCAAGATGAGCGTCTGGCTGACCATTTCACCGAGAATTGTCGCCCCCCACCTCCATATTATGAGTTGGTCACATTCAGGCAACAATCCGGCGCCAGATTTCGTCCTAGATATTAAGCCGATTCGAGGGGCGGATCAGGAACTTTGCCGAACCCATAAGTGGTATATGCTTGCAATGCACGTTCGTACAAACGCTCCAACCACCTTCGGTTCGGATGCCGCGACCGACCTTTTGGAGACGAAGCAATAGGTATTCATCGGCATTGACGCTTGCGAGGGATTGAACATGGTAGATGATCAGAACCGGCAACCAAACATGATGGATGCCTACGCACCGCCGCGAATCGCTCAACTCGTTGAAAATGTCGGGATCAAAAAGGCGCGGGCGCCGACTCTGCAAATATTGACCCTGGGCTTTCTCGCGGGCGCGTTCATTGCTTTCGGCGCGATGTTTTACACAAATACCATTACTGGGTCTCCTTTCGGTTTCGGTCCGACCCGTCTGTTGGGCGGCGTTGCTTTTTCACTTGGGCTGATACTGGTGGTCGTTGCCGGGGCGGAGCTCTTTACCGGCAACAATCTGATCGTCATGGCCTGGGCCAGCCGCGATATCAGTCTCGCGCAACTCTTGCGTAATTGGGTTCTGGTCTATTTGGCTAATCTCTTTGGTGCGGTCGCTGTCGCGGCGGCTTTTGTTCAGGCCGGCTCGCTGGATGTCGGTGACGGCGCGGTCAGGGAGACAGCGCACATAATTGCCCGGGCCAAGGTGGATCTGGGTTTTGTCGAGGCGCTTATTCGCGGGATCCTGTGTAATGCCCTGGTCTGCCTGGCCGTGTGGCTGTGCTTTGCCGCCCACAGTGTTTCGGGCAAGATTCTCGCGGTCATTTTTCCAATATCCGCGTTCGTTGCCCTAGGCTTCGAGCACTCGGTGGCAAACATGTACCTGATTCCCGTTGCCATGCTCTCGGGGGCTCACGACATCACGCTGGCCGGCTTTGCCGCCAATCTCCTGCCGGTGACGTTGGGCAATATCATCGGTGGCAGCGTATTCGTGGCGGTTGTCTATTGGATCGCCTATCTTAGGGCTGATCAGCCACCAGCCTAGAGTCTTTCCGACCCTAATCCGGCAAAACCGCTGTGACCTCAATTTCCAGCTTGGCGCCGTGCTCGACGAAGCCGGCGACCTGCACCGCTGTCATCACCGGGAAGTTCATGCCCATGACCTCGCGGTAGGCTTCGCCCAGCGCCTTGCCGGCTTTGTTGTATTCTTCCTTGTCGCCGAGGTACCAGGTCATGCGCACCATGTGCTCCGGCCCGGCTCCCGCTTCGGCCAGAATGGCGTGGATGTTCGACAGGGCTTGTCGGGCCTGGGCGACGAAATCGTCGCTTTCGAATTCCTCGTTTTCGTTCCAGCCGACCTGTCCGGCCACAAATATCTGCCGCCCCCTGGCGACAATACCGTTGCTGTATCCCTTGGGCCGTTTCCAGCCGGACGGTTGCAGGACTTCCATGATGTCACCTCGTTTCATCTTGCCAGTGTTCAATTAATAGTTTAAGCTTAAACTAATTTCCAAAGCAAGGGGAAAAGGGCAGGGGAGCGGCCGCATTGGCCGAACATGCCCCGATAAGGCAAGATATATGGCAGGTGCCGCGGAAACCATTGAAAAGGCCGATTACGAAACCACGGCCCGTGAGGACGACCTCATGGACCTGCGCCTTTGGCTGCGCCTGCTCACTTGTTCGACGCTGATCGAAGGCCGTGTGCGGCGTAATCTGCGCGAGGTATTCGCGACCACGCTGCCGCGTTTTGACATTCTCGCTCAATTGGATCGAGCGCCGACCGGATTGACAATGGGTGAGTTGTCGCGCCGTCTGATGGTCAGCAGCGGCAATGTCACGGGCGTTATCAATCATCTGGTGAGCGAAGGATTGGTGGACCGTCGTCCCGGAAGCCGGGACCGCCGGGTGCAGGTGGTATGTCTGACAGCGAAGGGTCGCAAGAACTTCGCCAGAATGGCCAAGGTCAATCAGGACTGGATGACCGGATTGTCGGACGGGCTGAACCGGACGAAAACAAGGGAGTTATTCGACCTGCTCGGCGAATTGAAACAATCCGTCTTGGCTTGGGATCAGCGCCAGGAAGAAATCTGAAGCAGAGGATGAAGAATGAACACGTTCAATGCCAGTGAGTTCAAGCCGGAACACTTCGATTGGTCATATGCCGACAAAGTGGCGACCATTACCCTGAACCGGCCAGACCGAAAAAATCCGCTGACCTTTGAAAGCTACGCCGAGTTGCGCGATACTTTCCGGGCGCTTGTCTATGCGGACGATGTGAAAGCAGTGGTGATCACCGGCGCCGGGGGCAATTTTTGTTCCGGCGGCGACGTGCACGACATCATCGGCCCTCTGACTAAAATGAACATGGATGGCCTGCTGGATTTCACGCGCATGACCGGCGATCTGGTCAAGGCAATGCGCGCTTGCCCACAGCCCATCATCGCCGCCGTCGACGGCATCTGCGTTGGCGCCGGGGCCATTCTCACCATGGCCAGTGACTTGCGATACGGCACGGCGGGTAGCAAGGTGGGTTTCCTTTTCGTGCGCGTTGGTCTGGCAGGTTGCGACATGGGGGCCTGCAACATGCTGCCGCGCATCATCGGCGCCGGGCGGGCCGCCGATCTTCTTTACACCGGCCGGCTGATGAAAGGTGATGAGGCCTTCACCGTCGGCTACTACAACCGTCTTGTTGAGCCGGATGAAGTGTTGAGCGAGGCCCAGGCCATGGCGGCTAGCCTGGCCTCCGGCCCCACCTTTGCCCACGCCATGACCAAGAAGACCATGCATCAGGAATGGAACATGGGAATCGATGAGGCTATCGAGGCCGAAGCCCAAGCTCAGGCGATATGCATGCAAACCGAAGATTTCACGCGCGCCTACAACGCTTTTGTCGCCGGCGAGACGCCGCAGTTCGAGGGCGACTGATGGCCGACCGCTCGTTTCTCGAATGGCCGTTTCTGGAAGACGGGCACCGTGATTTGGCCAACGAGATCGAATCATGGGCGGCTGCGAAAATCGTGCCGCTGGTGGATGAACAGAACCACGAGCAGGATCTGGATGGATCGGCGCGGCGGCTGGTGGCCATGCTGGCCGAGGGCGGCTGGCTACGTTACGTAGTGCCGTCAGCATACGGCGGCGCTCATGAAAACCTGGACGTGCGCAGTATCTGTTTGTGCCGCGAGACCCTGTCGCGCGCCTCGGGCCTAGCCGATTTCTGCTTTGCCATGCAGGGCCTCGGCAGTGCGCCCATCAGCTTTTTCGGCAGTGATGTCCTTAAGGCGGCTTACCTGCCCAAGGTGGCGTCTGGTCAAACCATCGCTGCCTTCGCCCTGTCGGAACCGGACGGCGGATCGGACGTGGCTTCGCTCAAATGCGCGGCGCGGAAGGATGGCAACGACTACGTTCTCGACGGCACCAAGACCTGGATTTCCAACGCCGGAATTGCCGGTCACTACGTGGTGTTCGCCCGTACCGGAGAAGCACCCGGCGCCAAAGGCCTTTCTGCGTTTGTCGTCGATAGTGACGCCAACGGCCTGACGGTAACCGAACGGATTCCGGTGATCGCGCCTCACCCCTTGGGAACCATCGTCTTCGACGGCTGTCGCGTACCGGCGGACAACATGCTGGGCGGCCCGGGCGAGGGCTTCAAGGTTGCCATGGCGACGCTCGACGTGTTCCGCTCCACGGTAGGTGCCGCGGCGCTGGGTTTTGCGCGCCGGGCGCTCGACGAATCCCTGACCCGCGCCAAGGAGCGCCAGGTGCAAGGCAAACCGCTGGCCGGCTATCAGTTGATTCAGGAAAAGATCGCCGACATGGCCCTGGATGTCGACGCTGCGGCCTTGCTGGTCTACCGCGCGGCCTGGACCAAGGACGAAAAAGGCACGCGGGTCAGCCGCGAATCCGGCATGGCCAAGCTTTACGCCACCGAAGCGGCGCAGCGGGCCGCCGATCAGGCGGTGCAGATCTTCGGCGGCCTCGGCGTGGTCTCGGGAAATATCGCCGAGACTCTCTATCGCGAGGTCCGCGCCCTGCGCATCTACGAGGGCACCAGCGAAATTCAAAAGTTAGTCATCGCCAATCAGACTTTGAAGGAGTCGTGAAGGACTCCGGAAGGACTCCGGAAGGACTCCGGACGGTTCGGCGAAGGGGAGTTGAAGGACAAAATCATGAAAATCGCCTGCATGGGCGGCGGCCCGGCCTGCCTCTATTTTTCCATTCTGATGAAGAAGTCCCGGCCCGACTGGGAAATTCATGTCTACGAACGCGAGAAGCGCGACGTCACCTTCGGGTTCGGCGTGGTCTTTTCGGACCAGACCATGGATAACATCGCCGCCGCCGACGCCGTGACCTATCAGGCCATTTCCGACCGTTTCGTCCACTGGGATAATATCGACGTGCATTACCAGGGCCAGGTACTGACCTCCGGCGGTCATAGTTTTGCCGGAATGTCGCGCCTCGGGCTGTTGCAGGTCTTGCAGGCGCGTGCCGAGGACCTGGGCGTGCATCTGCACTTCGGGCATGAAGTCAGCGATCTGACCGGTTTCGAGGACTGCGACATCATCCTGGGCGGTGACGGCGTGAACAGCGTCGTTCGTGGGCTTTACGAAAAGGAATTCCAGACCGAAATCGATTGGCGCAAGAACAAATTCGTCTGGCTCGGCACGGACATGCCGCTGGACGCCTTTACCTTTCTGTTCGGCGAGGACGAACACGGCCTTTGGCGCGTCCACGCTTACCAGTTCGAAGACGGCGTCGCGACCTTCCTTTTGGAGTGTACGGAGGAGACTTGGGCCTCCTCCGGCATGGACAGGGCCAGCGAAGACGAAACAGTGGCTTACGCCGCGAACCTCTTCGCCAAGGAGCTCGACGGCCACAAGCTGATCGCAAACAAATCCGTGTGGCGGACCTTTCCGACCATCACCAATGGCCGTTGGCACCACAAGAATATCGTGCTGCTGGGCGATGCCGTGCACACGGCGCATTGGTCTGTGGGTTCCGGCACCAAGCTGGCCATGGAAGACGCCATCGCGCTGCACGACGCTATTCTTGCCAACGAGAGCGACGTGGAGACCGCACTGTCGACTTACGAGGAAGAACGCCGCCCGCCGGCGGAAAGCCTGCAACGGGCGGCCCAGGTCAGCCTCGAATGGTTCGAGGATACCGAACGCTATTACGGCCGCCTGGAGCCGGAGCAATTCGCCTTCAGCTTGCTCACGCGAAGCCTGCGCGTGGATCATTCCAACTTGCGCCTGCGTGACGCCGACTTCATGGACACGGTCGACACTTGGTTCGCCGACAGCGTGGCCAAGGAAACCGGCATCGAGTTGCCCGCCAGCAACACACCGCCGCCGCCGATGTTCACGCCTTTTAAGCTGCGCGACCTGGAGTTGGTGAACCGGGTCGTGGTCTCGGCCATGTGCCAGTATTCCTACGAGGACGGCACGGTCGACGACTGGACACTTGTGCACCTGGGGAGCCGCGCCGTCGGTGGCGCCGGGCTAATCATGACGGAAATGACCGATATTTCCCGTGACGGCCGCATCACACCCGGTTGCGCCGGGCTTTATGGACCGGAACACGTGCCCGCCTGGAAGCGCGTGGTGGATTTCGTGCACGGCTACAGCGAGGCGAAGATCGGCGTGCAACTGGCTCACGCCGGGCGCAAGGGCGCCACCAAGCTGGCCTGGGAAGGTATGGACGAAGCCCTGGACGAGGCTGATTCGTGGGAGATTCTGGCGCCGTCGCCGGTGCCCTATACGCCCGATAATCAGGTGCCCCGGGAAATGACCCGTGCCGATATGGATCAGGTGCGGGACGATTTCGTGCGCTCCGCCCAAATGGCCGATGAAGCCGGTTTTGACCTGATCGAACTGCATTTCGCCCACGGTTATCTGTTGTCCACGTTCATCTCGCCGGTGACCAACCAGCGCCAGGACGAATACGGCGGTTCGCTGGAAAACCGGTTGCGCTTTCCTCTTGAAGTGTTTGACGCCGTGCGGGCCGTGTGGCCGGCCCACAAGCCCATGTCCGCGCGCATTTCCGCCACCGACTGGGTTCCCCGCGGCAACACGGGCGACGACGCCGTGGCCATATCAAAGGCGTTGAAGGATCGCGGCTGCGATATCGTGGACGTCTCCGCTGGTCAGGTGGTCGCCGACCAGCAACCAAAATATGGCCGATTGTTTCAGACGCCCTTCGCCGAAAGAGTGCGCTACGAGGCCGGCGTGCCGACCATGGCCGTGGGCAATATTTCGTCCTTTACGGACGTAAACAGCATTCTGGCGGCGGGCCGGGCGGACCTTTGCGCCCTGGCCCGGGCCCACCTTTACGATCCCTATTGGACGCGCCACGCGGCCTATGAACTGGAGCACGACCTGACCTGGCCCGATCCCTACGCCAGCATTCAGGACTACACACCGCGCTTCAAGGACGACGGAGGGGTTTAGAAAGGTTTATTGAGAGCCGCCCGAGGCCAAAAGGTCCGCGGACATGTCCCCGAGCGCCAGGGCAGTGGCGCCATCCATTAGCAGCCCATCAACGGCCATTGCAGAATAGGTTTCGATGATCTCGTCCAGGGTGATTTCCTTCGAGGGATGGAACCAGCGAGACACCCAGTTGCACATACCGAGAATACCGAAGGCCACGATCTTGGGGTCGAGATCGGGGCGGAGATCGCCGCTTTCCTGGCCCTCGCGAATGAGCAACGCCCATTCGGCGCTGTGATCCTTCCAGACCTGGCGCAATTCGGCCAATCGGTCGTCAGTCTTCAGGAAATGGTCGTCCCGCAAGGCCACGGTCATTTCCAGATAGCTCGGGTTGAAGCTCCCCAATTGCGAGCGGATGGCGGCGCGCAGCTTGTCGCGGCTGTTCATGCTGGTGCGGCGGATATTGCGCAGGTTGGAGAGCAGGGAGGCGCTCACCGGAAGGATAATCTCGGCCAGAATGTCGCTGCGGTTCTTGAAATAATAGTAGATGCCTTCGCGCTTGATGCCCACGGCCTGGGCGATATCCTCGATGGAGGTCTGGTTGATGCCCTGACGTTCAAAGACCTCGGTCGCGCGCCTGAGTATTTCGAGTCGCCTGCTCATGTTGCCTTGCTTTCGGGCCCCAAAACCGGCCCCGTGCAGAAATTTACGTTCCGTAAGACTTGAATCGTTAGCCTATCTGATCGTGTGTATAGCCGCAATATATAATTTTACAGACCTGTAAAATATGCATTTACAGGCCGTGGATTTTTGAGTAGCTTTGGGGCTTGAAAGGGCCGCTCGCCTTGGCTTTCGCTGTGGTCTTTCCGAAGTACCTTCTTTTTCCATCTTCTTTGAAAGGTTGTTCGCGTGTCTTTCCAGGCTGAAATCCCCTACGGCGCTTACTGGTCCACCCCTTTTTCCAAGTGGCAGGGCAGTTTCGCCGACCTCCACGCCATC
>CAYOOG010000058.1:0-10088 GCA_964405515.1 uncultured Alphaproteobacteria bacterium
CCGTCAGAGAGGCTTAGGCTGATCCCCGGGAAGGGTCGTCGGCCAAGATAAGCGCCCGCCGTTCGGCCTCCGTCACATCACTGCGCACGGCCGCCCCGGCAAACCAGAACATCACACCCAGCAGCAGCCATACCGCGATGACCGCCCACTCCGTCGGCACCCCGCCCTCGGCCGCGCGCCAGGCCTGATTAAGCGCCATTGCCGTCATGGCCAGCGACGCCGCCATGGCCAGCAGAGGCAGCACCCGCCCGCCCGGCGCCCGGTAGGGGCGCCGATGGTCCGGCCGCAAGCGGCGCAGGCGCAGTACACCCAGGCAGATAAGAAAGAACACCAGGCCGAACACCGCGCCCGATGAATTGACGATGGGCAGGATGGCGCCGCGCCCGGCGAAAGTGCCCAAGGCGGCGATGAGCCCGACAAAGAGCACGGCTCGCCAGGGCGTGTGATGTTCGGCGTGGATATCGCCGAAGCCCGCCGAAATCATATGCGCCCGGCCGAGAGCGAAGACCACGCGGGAGGCGGCATAGAACATCGCGTTCCAGGTGGACAGAATCCCGAACAGCCCGGCGGTCAGCACAAGCTTCGCCAACAGAGGCGAGCCGAAGGCGGCCTCGAAGGCGCCGGCCACGGGCAGCTCCAGTGCCAGCAACTCGCCCCGCGGCAAAGCCATGGCGGCAACCAATATGACCAACAAGTAAAATACCAGGGCCGCGGCGACGGACAGCAGAATGACCCGGGCCACCAAGCGTATTGGTGCATCCTCGGCCTTTTCGCCCATGGCCTGGGGGATGGTGTCGAATCCGGCGAACCAAAAAGGCGCCGTGCCGAACACCGCCAAAATTCCGAGCCAAACGGTGCCTTCCTCGTCCAAGACAAAGTGCGGCTGCAAATTGGCGGTATCGCCTTGCACCAAGCCGACGGCCACGAAAACCAACGATATGCCGATAAGGCCGAAGGTGAGCAGCTCCTGCACCCGGGCCATGGAGCGCACGCCCCGGTAATTGACGTAGACAATCACTCCCATAATGGCGAGCCCGGCGCCAAGACTGCCGGCGCGAACCTCTTCTCCCAACACACGGTAAAGCACCGGCCCCTCGAAGCCGGGGAAGAGAGCGCTCAGAATCCAGCCGACGGAGATCGACTCAAACGGCAAGACGGCAATATAGCTGAACAACAGCAGCCAGCCGGTAAGGAACGACAGATCGGTGCCGTACATCTCATAGGCGTAGGCCACCTCGCCTCCGGCCACCGGAAACATGGTCGCGGCCTCGGCGTAGCAAAAACCGATGAGCACGATCAGCGTGCCGCCGCCCAGGAACCCGGCCATGGCGCCGAGCGACCCTGCCTGACCAAGCCACACGCCAAGGGCCACGATCCAGCCGACACCAATAATCGAACCGAAGGCCAGAGCGAATAACTGGCGCAGCCCCACGGCCTTTGTCAGGACGGGCGCCGCCCCGTTGGATTTGCTGTTCATGGCTGAAAACCGCCTCCCCTTCAGTCGTTGCCAGCACAATGTAGAACCGCCGCGCGATGGTCAACGCCGCTTGCCGGCCGGTCGCCAGACCACCCAACGGCCCTAAGCTGGAGTCTTTCCGGCCCTATCCGCCAACTTGTGTTTCGTGTATCTCTATTTCATGAGCAACTTATCCTTAAGACCGGCCAAGGCGTTCGCCGCCGCAATGGTTCTTATGCTGCTCGGCGGCTGTGGCGAGCCGGCCACGGACGCCGCGAACAGGGCACAATCTTTTGATCTTGTTCTCGCCGGCGGCCGGGTCATGGACCCGGAGAGCGGGCTCGACGCGGTGCGCAACGTGGGCATCCGCGAGGGCGTTATTGCGGCCGTCTCCGAGACACCCCTCGAGGGCGCCCGGATCATCGACGCCGGTGGTCTTGTCGTTGCCCCCGGCTTTATCGACCTGCACGCCCACGGCCAGAGCCCCAAGGGCCAGGAGTACCAGGCCCACGACGGCGTCACCACGTCCCTGGAACTGGAGATCGGCGTCTATCCTGTGGCCCCCTGGTATCTGAGCATGGCCGCGAATCCGCTCATCAATTACGGCGCCAGCGCCTCCCACACCATGGCCCGGGTCACGCTCAAGACCGGCGTGGAAGTGGGCAATTGGATAACCAACCGCGCCGTGGCCAGTGATCTTGCCAAGCATGACGAATGGATCCGCGAAGAAGCGGACGAGGCCGAAATCGGGCGTCTCGTTGGATTTGTCGAGAGCGGGCTGGAGGACGGCGCGCTCGGCATCGGCATGGGCATCCAGTACACGCCCGCGGCGCGGCGCCTGGAAATTCTAGAGATGTTCCGGCTTGCGGCGGCCCGGGGCGCCACGGTTTTCGTGCATCAACGCTACGGCAGCCTGATCGAGCCCGACAGCATCGCCGCGGCCCAGGAAGTCCTTGCCAACGCCGCCGCGACCGGGGCCGGGCTGCACCTCTGCCACGTTCCCAGCATCGGCATCCGGCAGACGCCGGTTATTATCGATATGTTCGAGGCGGCGGCGGCGCGCGGCCTCGATGTCAGCACCGAGGCCTACCCCTATACGGCGGCGAGCACGGCCATCGGCACGGCGATTTTCGACGAGGGCTGGCAGGAGCGCGTCGGCATTTCCTACGGTGATTTGCAACTGGTGGAGACCGGCGAACGGCTCGATGCCGAAAGCTTCGCCCGCATCCGCCGCGAACAGCCGGGCGCTGGACTGGTCGTTCACTTTATTGCCGAGGAAATGGCGCGATATGCCGTCGCCCACCCCTTTGTGATGATCGCTTCCGACGGCGTGGATTGGGTGACCGGGCTAGAGCATCCGCGCGGTGCCGGCACCTTCTCGCGCGTGCTCGGCCGTTACGTGCGCGAGGAACAAGCCCTCGACCTTATGATGGCGCTGGCCAAAATGACCATCATGCCGGCGCGGCGGCTCGAGAGCTACGTGCCCCAGATGCGGGCGAAGGGGCGGCTAAGCGTGGGCGCCGACGCCGATATCACGGTGTTCGACGCCGCGCGCATCATCGACCGCGCGACTTTCGAGGAGCCCATGCAGTATTCGGACGGCATCGAGTACGTCATCGTGAACGGTGTGCCGATTATCGAGCAGGGCCGGCAAATCGAGGGTGTCTTCCCGGGCCGCGCCATCCGGCGCACGGAGGGGACGCAGCAATAGGCGCCGCCCGGTGGCGGCACGGCAGCAAGAGCGTCCACGGCCTCGGCCACATTTCCCGGACACTTTCCGCCCAATTTTTTCTAATCATTGCCCGCGTATTTTCTCGGGATCACTGTATCGCGGTGAATGTAGGTGTTGGCCACGAGCCCCATGGCGATCAATAGGGTCATCATCGCCGTGCCACCGTAAGAGACAAACGGCAAGGGCACGCCCACCACCGGCAACAGGCCCATGACCATTCCGATGTTAATGAACACGTACAAAAAGAATGTCGTCGTTATGCCCAAGGCCACAAGCCGCCCGTACTGGTTTCGCGATTGCAGTCCAATGCCGACGCCGTAGCCTATGACCAGCATATAAAGCGTAAGCAGCCCCAGGCAGCCGACCATGCCGAATTCCTCGGCCAGCATCGTGAAAATAAAATCGGTCCGCTTCTCCGGCAGAAAATCCAAATGACTTAGTGTCGCTTGGGACATGAAGCCCTTGCCGAACAGGCCACCCGAGCCGAGGGCTATTTTCGACTGGATAATGTGGTAGCCCTTGCCAAGCGGGTCGGCCTCGGGATTAAAAAAGGCGATAATGCGGTCTTTCTGGTAGTCACGTAAGAACTGCCAGGCAACGGGAATGATGGCCACGCCCAGGCCGAAACTGATGACAAAGAACCGTGTGCGAACACCGGCAAGGAAGAAGATGGCGGCACTGGCGGCGATCAGCAACAGCGCCGTGCCCAGGTCCGGCTGGCGCAAAACCAGCGCCGCCGGCGCCGCAACCAGCAGCAGGGGTACGATCAGAGTGGATTTGCGCTCCACATCATCGAGATTGCAGCCATGGAAGTAGTGCGCAAGAGCCAGAACCAGTGAAATCTTCATGACCTCGGAAGGCTGTATCTGGAATAGCCCCAAATTCACCCACCTTTGCGCGCCGCCGCCGACAAGGCCGATGTATTCCACGGCGAGCAACAAAGACAAGGTGATGAAATAGACTGGGTAAGCCAATTGCAGCCAGATTCGGATGTCGACGAGTGCAACGACCAGCATGACGACGATGCCGAAGGCGAAACGGATCATCTGCCGCAGCGCCCAAGGCTCGAAACTGCCGTCGGCGGCGGAATAGAGCATGGCAAAACCAACGCAGGCGATCAGGCTCACGAACAACAGCAACATCCAATTGAATTCGACCAGCTTCTGCCCCAGCGTCAGTTCACCGCCTCTCAAGTATCCGTAGGTCATGTTTGGGCGTCCGAGCATTGGCGTTAGATCGACTGCTGATCCGCGCCGGCGGTCGCACCCGGTCGGTAAGGCGCGCGCGAGATCGGATCGAGCTTCTGAGATTCGAGGAGAATGTCCCGGGCGATGGGCGCCGCGGACTTGGAGCCGCTGCCGCCGTGTTCAACAATGACGGACACAGCGTAGCGCGGTGCGCTAACCGGCGCGTAGCCCACGAATAGAGCATGGTCGCGCTCAATCCATTTCTTGTCCTCGTTCTTGCGCACACCCGTCAACCATTCCTCCTTGCTGATGCGCAAGACCTGCGCCGTGCCCGTCTTGCCAGCCATGGCAAACTTCTTGTCCCTAATTCGCGAGGCAAAGGCGGTACCACGGGGCGCACTCGTTACCTTGGCCATGGCCTCCCGCATGAGCGCCAAGTTAGCCTGGGAAATGCCCAAGGTTGCGGGGGATTCCCTGGTGCCGATTTCCGTACCTCCAAGCGCGCGTACAAGATGCGGCGTTACGGCGAACCCACCGTTAACCAGGCGGGCCGTCATCACGGCAAGTTGCAGGGGCGTAGTAAGCACAAATCCCTGACCAATGCCGGCGTTAAGGGTTTCACCCTGCTGCCAGGGCACACCATAAGTCGCCAGCTTCCAGTCCCTGGTTGGGATTAGACCCGGCTTCTCGCCCGGCAGCCCAACGCCCAGGGTCTGGCCCAAACCCATGCGCACTGCCATTTCGGAAATGCGATCAATGCCTGTGCGCTTGGCAATATCGTAAAAGTGCACGTCACAGGATTGCGCAACGGCATCCACCAAATTGAGAGTGCCGTGCTTCTTCCAACAATGAAACTCATTGTTGCCTAGGACCGTGGAGCCCCTGCAATGAACCCGATGATCCGCCCCAATAACACCGGCCTCCAACGCCGCCAGGGCGACCACCATCTTAAAGGCGGAACCCGGTGGATACTGGCCGGCAACCGTCTTATTGGTTAGCGGCGCCCGGGGGCTGTCGAGCAGTGATTGCCACTTCTCCTGGCTGAGCCCAACATTGAAGTCATTGGGGTCAAAGCCGGGTGTTGAAACGAGCGCCAAGACGTCGCCCGTGTGAACATCCAGCACGACGGCGGACGCGCTTTCGCCTTCAAGCCTCTTATGCGCGAACTCTTGCAGCTTAGCATCAACGGTAAGCACCAGATCTTCGCCCGGCTCGCCATCATTCCGGTTGAGTTCACGGATCACGCGCCCGAAGGCGTTGACCTCCACCTGATTATCACCCGCGGCGCCCCTGAGTTCGGCATCAAACACACGCTCCAGGCCGTCCTTGCCGACCCGGAATCCCGGTAGCTGCAATAGGGGATCGTCACCGACCTCATCTTCGGAGGCCGCCGCCACGTATCCCACGGTATGGGCGAAGGCGTCAGCGTGTGGATAAAATCTCGTCTCGCCTACATCGGGCTGAATCCCAGGCAAATCGGGGCTGTGAACATTAACTTGTGCAAATAGCTCCCAATCCAGGTTCTCCGCCACGGTGATCGGCACGAAGCTGCGCTTGCGCTTCGCCTCGCGTAATACCCGTCGCCGGTTGCGCTCGCTGATGGGCACGATCCGGGCCAGGGCGATCAGCGTATCTTCGACGGCGGCCGTCTGCTCCGGTATCAACTCCACGCGGTAATTTTGACGGCTGTTGGCCAGTTCAGCACCAAACCGGTCAAGTATACGTCCTCGGGTCGGTGACAGGAGCCGCAGACTGATGCGGTTCTCGTCGGCCATCATCTTATATTGATCGGCCTGCAAAACCTGAAGGTAATACATGCGGCCGCCGAGAATTGAAAACAGTGCCAGTTTGCCACCGGCCAGTATGGTGGCCCGGCGAGAAAGGACCTTGAAGCGGCTATTGATGTTTTCCATTTCTCAGTGTCTCTCCGGCCCTACTGCTGGCGCATGACGCTGCGCTGAAGCCTGGCGAACAACCAGGAAAACGCCGGAAATACAGCCACGGTCGTGCATAGCTGCATAAATACGGAGAACGGCTCCATGACCTCTTCGTTGAACATACTGGCAATAAGCCAACTGGCCAAAGTCGCCCCGATGGCAACAAGCCCAAAGCCCCACCAGGCAACCAGGAAGGGCTTGCCAAGAAATACGCGGCGCTGATTGACGATGAAACCATGCACCAGCAAGAGAACAAAGGCCGTAAGACCGAGCGGAGACCCGCTCAAGATGTCTTGAATAAAACCGACGGCGAAAACCGCAGTAGCAGGGAACAGCTCCGGCCTGTGGATACTCCAATAGTAAACGGAAATAAGCGCAAGCGCCGGGAAGATGGTGGCCAGGAAAGGCACGCCGTAGGGAAGAACGCTGAGTACGACAAAAAACAAGGCCAAGGCGACGGGAATGAGCCCGCGCAGAAAATTATCGGCGTTATTCAAGAACCCCGTCGTCATGAACCCTTATCCGGGGCCGGTTTTGCGGATTCCTGTCCGCCTTCTATCGGCGGGCTTGCTACGTCGTAACGCAAGGCGCGTACGAATTCGACACGGTCACGGTCCACGTGTGGCTGCACGCGCACGACACCGCCGCTGGTTGAGGCGACGTTGCCTACCGGCAGCCCCGGCGGAAACAGACCACCGTGTCCCGAAGTTACAATACGATCGCCGGGACGCACTTTGGCGCTCATCGGCAAAAAGGTCAGACGCGGCAGTATCTCATTATCGCCGGCCAAAATGCCGCGATAGCGTGTTCCCTCGACCACCACCGGGACGCGGCTGTTCAGATCGGTGAGCAACAAAATGCGCGACGACCTTTGACCGGCGGTCACGATGCGCCCGATAACGCCTTCGCCATTGACGATGGCCTGCCCTTTGGAGACGCCGTCCTTCAGCCCCGCGTTCATGATCAGGGTACGCACAAAGGGGCCGCCCGCGTCACCAATCACCCGCGCGGTGATGTAGGAAATCTTGGCTTCAGGCTGAATGTTCAGGAGCGCGCGATAATTGGCGTTTTCCTGCTCCAACTGGCGGGCAACCGCCTGCCACTGCTGCAAGCGCGTATTGTCCGCGCGGAGCTTTGCGTTTTCATCGTAAATGAATATGACGTTCTTGCCCTGCTCCAACAGATAGTTGACCGCCAGAACAGGACGGGAAACGGCGTCCAGGACCGGCGCCATGCCGTCGACAATCGTTGTCCGCAGGCTCTCCACCAAGGGTGATCCCGCCCTGCCCATGATGAGCAGTGCCGTCGCCAGCGAGAGCAGAAAAATAAAGGAAAAGCGTTGCCCAAGGTGGCGTAGCGAGGTCGCCGCCCGTGTGGTTCTCTGGCCCGGCTGCAACACGATTCGTCCTCTTATCCTTACCTAATCGTAGTCTGCTCTGCGCTTCCGGACTAATAGGCGCTGGAGAGAAGGTTACGCAACGTGTCCATCTCTTCAAGCGCACGACCGGTGCCCAGGGCCACGCAGGAAAGCGGTTCATCGGCCAGCGACACCGGCAGCCCCGTTGCGTTGCGCAGGACCTGATCCAGGTTGCCCAACAGCGCACCGCCGCCGGTGAGCACGATGCCCTTGTCGACAATGTCCGCCGCCAGTTCGGGCGCCGTGTGCTCGAGCGCCACCTTGACCGCCTCGACAATGGCGCCGACCGGCTCCGCCAAACTCTCGGCGATTTGGCGTTGGCTGATGACCAATTCCTTGGGCACGCCATTCATCAAATCGCGGCCCTTGATTTCCATGGTCTCGCCGTTGCCGGATTCCGGCGGACAGGCCGAGCCGATTTCCTTCTTGATGCGCTCGGAGCTGGATTCACCGACAAGCAAATTATGATTGCGGCGAATATAGGCGATTATGGCCTCGTCCATCTTATCGCCGCCGACCCGCACCGAGCGGGAATATACGATGCCTCCTAGGGACAGCACCGCCACCTCGGTCGTGCCGCCGCCGACATCCACGACCATAGAGCCCGTGGGCTCGGTCACCGGAAGCCCGGCGCCGATCGCCGCTGCCATGGGTTCCTCGATCAGGAACACCCGGCGTGCGCCCGCGCTTTCCGCCGATTCCTGAATCGCCCGCTGTTCAACAGCCGTCGAGCCCGAGGGCACGCAAATGACCACCTGCGGGCTGGCAAAAGACCGCCGATTGTGGACCTTGCGGATGAAGTGCTTGATCATTTCCTCGGCCACTTCGAAGTCGGCGATGACGCCGTCCCGCAAGGGCCGAATGGCCTCGATGTTGCCGGGTGTGCGCCCAAGCATCATTTTCGCTTCGTCGCCGACCGCCAGAACCTGTTTCTTGCCCCTGTGGTTGGCTATGGCCACCACCGAAGGCTCATTGAGCACGATACCGCGGCCCTTGACGTAAACCAGTGTATTGGCGGTGCCAAGGTCGATCGCCATATCAGCGGAAAGCATACCGAGTAATCTTGAAAACATTTACTGTTGCCTCACTCCCTTTGCGCGGGGCTCAAACTATAGAACACGCGCGCGCGGTCCCTGCCCCAAAAAATACTCACTTCTTCAACCTGCCCTAAGCCGTCAATGCCTCCGGCGCGGTTTTCTCTCTCTTTACCAGCAATTTATTCAAGGCGTTCACGTAGGCGCGAACCGAAGCCACGAGGGTATCGGGGTCGGCGCCCTGCCCGTTGACCGTTTTGCCGGCTTCTTCAAGACGCACCGTCACTTCGGCCTGGGCGTCGGTGCCCTCTGTAACCGCGTGCACCTGATAAAGCTGCAACGAAGCCGTGTGCGGGAACAATTCGGTCACCGCGTTGAAAGCCGCGTCCACCGGCCCGTTACCCTCGGATTTCGTATGCACGGCCTGGCCGTCGATCTCCAATTCCAGCTCCGCTGTTTGCGGCCCGACGGAACCGCAGGCTACCTGCAGGGAAACGAACTTGATGCGGGCATTGTCGCGGATCACTTCGTCATCCACCAGGGCGACGATATCCTCGTCGAAAATCTGCTTCTTTTTGTCCGCCAACGCCTTGAAGCGCCGGAAAGCATCCTGTAGCGCGTTATCGCCGAGTTCGTAACCCAAATCACCGAGTTTTTCCTTGAAGGCGTGACGGCCGGAATGTTTGCCCATGACCAGTGTCGACTTGTTCAGGCCAACGGATTCCGGCGTCATGATCTCGTAAGTATTTGAATGCTTGAGCATACCATCCTGATGGATGCCGGATTCGTGGGCGAAGGCGTTGGCGCCGACAATAGCCTTGTTGTTTTGCACAACGAAACCCGTAATCGAGGAGACCAGGCGCGAGGCCTTCATGATTTCCTTGGTTTCGATATTGGTCACAAACGGCATTTGGTCTTGCCGGGTGCGCAAGGCCATGACGACTTCTTCCATGGCGGCGTTACCGGCCCGCTCGCCCAGGCCGTTAATGGTGCACTCGACCTGGCGAGCGCCACCGGCGATGGCGGCCATGGTATTGGCCACGGCCAGGCCAAGGTCATTGTGGCAATGGGTGGAAAGCACGGCCTTGTCCATGTTGGGCACCCGATTGACCAGCATTTCGAACATGGCCTGGTATTCGGCGGGCAGCGTGTAGCCCACCGTATCCGGGATGTTGATGGTCGTGGCGCCGGCCTTGATGGCGGCCTCGACACAGCGGCAAAGGAAATCATGCTCGGTGCGGGTGCCGTCCTCGGCGCTCCATTCCACATCGTCGCAAAGGTTGCGGGCGTAGCCGACACTGTCGATTACCGAAACCAGCACCAGC
>CAYOOG010000058.1:10098-15105 GCA_964405515.1 uncultured Alphaproteobacteria bacterium
CATTTGAAGCTTGAACTCCATGTGCAGGGGGCTGGTGGCAATAAAGGTGTGAATGCGGGCGCGGGCAGCCGGCTTCAAAGCGTTTGCGGCGGCGTCGATATCGCCGCGCGAGGCCCGGGCCAATCCGCAGACGGTTGTGTCCTTGATGACCTTGGCGATCTCGTGGACCGCCTCGAAGTCACCGCCGGAGGCAATGGGAAACCCGGCCTCCATGATGTCAATGCCCATGCGCTCGAGGGTCTTGGCGATGCGCAGCTTTTCATCCAGGTTCATGGAAGCGCCCGGAGACTGTTCACCGTCCCGGAGGGTGGTATCGAATATTCTGATGGTCGCCTGCTGGTCGACCGTTTCGTTCGGCGTTTCGGTCATTTTACTAGGTCCTTGGTTCTCTGGATTTTCGATCTTCGTCACTCAGGTCACCCCCGACACGCCGGCCTTTGGTAAGGCTTAAACAACGGTCAGGGGCGGCTAAGTCGACGCAGCCCAAATCCAAGAACGAGACCCGATAGGAGCATGCCGGCGGCACAAATCGTGCCCTCACGGCACGCGCACGGCTGCGCCCCGGCCCCCGGCCGGATCGCCAACTTTCGTGCTGTGCCGCCTGGAATCATGACGGGATGCCCTTCGATGCCATTAAAATCAACGGCTTATGGTACACGCTAAACAAATAAGATTAAAGATTCGTGGAATCTTCAATATTTTCACGCCAAAAACCGCTGTTCTCAGCCGTTTTTACGCCTATTCAAGGCGCAGCCGCAAGGATTTTGTACGCTGCCAGCCCCGACAAATCCTCAGTTCTTGGCCTTATCCACCATTTTGCTCTCGGCGATCCAGGGCATCATGGCGCGCAGCTTGGCGCCGACCTCTTCCACCGGGTGATCGGCCGTCGCCGCACGCATGGCCTTGAAACTGGTCTGGCTGGCCTTGTTTTCGAGCATCCAGTCGCGGGTGAAGCGGCCGCTCTGGATATCGCCCAAAATCTTCTTCATCTCCGCCTTGGTACGCTCGTCGACGACCCGCGGGCCTGAAACATAAGCACCGTATTCAGCGGTGTTGGACACGGAATAGTACATATCGGCAAGGCCGCCCTCGTAGATCAAATCAACGATCAGCTTGACCTCGTGGCAGCACTCAAAATAGGCCATTTCCGGCGCGTATCCGGCCTCCACCAGGGTCTCGAAACCGGCTTGGATGAGTTTGACCAAACCGCCGCAAAGCACCGCCTGCTCTCCGAAAAGGTCGGTCTCGCACTCTTCGCGGAAGGTCGTCTCGATCATCCCGGCGCGTCCACCGCCTATGGCGCTGCCATAGGACAAGGCCAGTTCCATGGCGTTACCCGAGGCGTCCTGGGCCACCGCGACCAGACAGGGCACGCCGGTGCCCTTCTGGTATTCGGCGCGCACGGTATGGCCCGGCCCCTTGGGCGCTACCATGAAAACATCAAGATCGGCGCGCGGCTGGATCAGGTTGAAATGTATGTTGAGGCCATGGGCAAACGCCAGGGCCACGCCCTCACGCAGGTTCGGCGCCAATTGCTCGTTGTAAAGATCGCCCTGGCCCTCGTCGGGCGTCAGGATCATCACCACATCGGCCCAGGCCGCCGCTTCCGCCGGCGCCATGACCTGGAGCCCCGCCCCTTCGGCCTTGGCAACGCTTGCGGAATCGGGGCGCAAAGCCACGACCACATCCTTGATGCCGGATTCCTTGAGGTTGTTGGCGTGGGCATGACCCTGGCTGCCGTAACCGACGATGGCCACCTTTTTCGACTTGACCAAGTTCACATCGGCGTCCCGGTCGTAATAGACACGCATATTAAAGGCCTCTCTTATTCAAGTTATTGAAATATATTAATATTCGGGGTGAAAAGCGTCCTCACCCCGGGCTATGGCGACAACGCCGGTGCGCGACACTTCGGCCAGACCCAAGGTCGTCATCAAGTCGATGAAGGCGTCTATCTTATCCGTTGTGCCGGTCATTTCGAAGACGAAAGAGCCGTGCGAGCTGTCGACCACGCGGGCGCGGAATATGTCGGCGATGCGCAGGCTTTCCACCCGCTGTTCGCCTTTGCATACGACCTTGATGAGCGCCAGTTCCCGTTCGATGGAGCGCCCCTCGACGGTCAAATCGTGGACGCTGTGCACCGGCACCAAGCGGCTGGCCTGCACCTTGATCTGTTCGATCACCATGGGCGTGCCCGAGGCGACGATGGTAATGCGCGAGAATTTATTGGCGTCATCCACTTCGGCCACGGTAAGGCTTTCGATATTGTAGCCGCGGCCCGAGAACAGCCCGGCCACTCTGGCCAGCACGCCGGCCTCGTTGTCCACCAGAATGGCAATTGTATGTTTTCGAACGTCGTCGCTCACTGGATTACGCCTTATCTACACTGCGCGCGCTAAATCAGCGCCGCCGCATCCTCGGACACTTCACCGGCGGTCTCACCGGGGGCAAAGATCAATTCATTATGGGCGCCGCCGGACGGCATCATGGGAAAGCAATTCTCGGTACTGTCAACCACGCAGTCGACAATCACCGGGCCGTCGGTTTTCAGCATCTCCGCGATCACGCCCTCCACCTGATCCGGCTTTTCAGCCCTGAGCCCAACGCATCCGTAAGCATCGGCCAGTTTGACCAGATCCGGCATGACGGCGCTGTGGCTTTCGGAATAGCGCGCGCCATGCTGCAATTCCTGCCATTGGCGGACCATGCCCATGTAGCGGTTGTTGACGACAAATATCTTCACCGGCAAATTGAACTGTACGGCGGTCGCCAGTTCCTGAATGTTCATCTGAACGGAAGCCTCGCCCGAGATGTCGATGACCAAGGCGTCAGGATGGGCTACCTGGGTACCGATCGCCGCCGGCAGGCCGTAGCCCATGGTGCCCAGCCCACCCGAGGTCATCAGGCGGTTCGGATGGTCGAAGCGAAAGTATTGCGCCGCCCACATCTGATGCTGCCCGACCTCGGTAGTGATGTAAACGTCATCACGCCCGACCGTCACCTCATACAGTTTCTGGATAGCGTATTGGGGCTTGATCAGCTTGCCTTTTTGTTCGAAAGCCAGACAATCCGTGGCGCGCCATTCTTCGATCTGCCTCCACCAGGCCGCCAAGGCGTCCTTGTCCGGGCGCTTGACCTCCGATTTCCAGATCTTGATCATATCTTCGAGGACATGGGCCACATCGCCGATGACCGGCACGTCCACGGGCACGGTCTTGTTGATCGACGACGGGTCGATGTCGATATGAATCTTCTTGGAGTTGGGCGAAAAGGCCTCGAGCCGCCCCGTTACGCGGTCATCGAAACGGGCGCCGACGTTGATCATGACATCGCAGTCGTGCATGCAGTAATTCGCCTCGGCTGTGCCGTGCATACCCACCATGCCAAGAAATTGTTTGTCGTTGCCGGGGTAGCCGCCCAGGCCCATAAGGGTGCTGGTAACCGGATAACCGGTCATCTGCACGAATTCCCTGAGCAACTGCGCCGCCAAGGGCCCCGAATTGATGACTCCGCCGCCGGTATAAAAAATAGGCTTGCGGGCACCCGCGATCAGCCCCACGGCCTCTCGGATTCCTTCGATCCCAGCCTTCACTTGTGGCTGATAGCTCTTGTAACGGCCTTGCTCGGCGCCGACGTAAACACTCGATCGCGCCAATTGTAAGTCCTTGGGCAGGTCAACAACAACCGGGCCCGGCCGGCCGGCCGTGGCGATATAGAACGCCTGGTGAATGCTCCGTGCCATATCATCCACTTCGCGCACCAGCCAATTGTGTTTTGTGCAGGGCCGCGAAATACCGACCATGTCCGCTTCCTGAAAGGCATCGCTGCCAATCAGGTGCGTCGCCACCTGCCCGGTCAAGCAGACGATCGGAATGGAATCCAGCATGGCATCGGCCAGCCCGGTAATGGTGTTCGTGGCGCCGGGACCGGAGGTGACAAGCACAACGCCGGGCTTGCCCGTGGCGCGGGCGTAGCCCTCCGCCGCGTGGACGGCGCCCTGTTCATGGCGCACTAAGATGTGCCGCAAGCTGTTCTGCTGGAACAAGGCATCGTAGAGCGGCAGGACGGCGCCCCCGGGATAGCCAAAAATCACTTCGACGCCCTGGTCCACCAAGGCGCGTACGATGATTTCCGCTCCAGTCTGGCCGTCAGTCCCGCTCATGGTCCTCGTCCTTCCAAATACCTTCCACTTGCCATCCGGCAACCACCCAGTTTCTTCCGGCGCGTTGCGGCTTCCCGGCCCATGGGCCGGATCGGCTCAATGCGCCTTACCCCGGGCGTTTCGACCCAATGGGCCCGCTTCCTTAACTGTTTGAACCCCTTGATTCAAGCGGTGATGGGCGTTTCGGGCCTGAGTCCTGCTAAACCCGGACAGATTCCCGCGCCCCGCCCGCCTGGAGCGCCAAAAAGCCGGGCACCCTAACGTCCTAAAATTACCCAGTCAAGCCATTTTGACAAATTATTGCAAAGATTTCTTTGTAAATACTTTCTGAATCTTGCGCATAATCCTCTCCGTCGAGGATGCTCCAACCCGCCGTCTGGTGCCGGAACCAGGTCATTTGGCGCTTGGCATAGCGCCGCGTCGCCGTCTTGGCTTTGTCCACGGCTTCTTCGAGCATCATTTGGCCTGCCAGATGGGCCGAAAGCTCGGGTACGCCCAGAGCTTTCATCACCGGCAGATCAGTGGGGAGATTCCGGCCTGCCAGGGCCTCGACTTCATCCAGGGCGCCCGCCGCCAGCATAGCGTCGAAACGGGCCTCGACGCGGCTGTATAGCCATTCGCGGGGGGGCGCCAGGACGAAGCACAGGTCGCCCGGCACGCTCACGACCGGCGGTTTGGGCGGGCGGGCCTGCCAGACGGACAGGGGCTCCCCCGTCGCCTCCAGAACCTCCCAGGCGCGGATGAGGCGCTGCCGGTTGCCGGCCTCGAGGCGCGCGGCGGCGTCCGGGTCGCGCTCGCCGAGAAGTGCGTGAAAGGCGTCCCCGCCCAGCCGATCATGAAGCGCC
>CAYOOG010000059.1:0-14855 GCA_964405515.1 uncultured Alphaproteobacteria bacterium
CTGGCCTACCTGTTGGGCTCGATCCCCTTTGGCCTCGTGCTGACCCGGTTCGCCGGCAAGGGAGATATCCGCAAGATCGGCTCCGGCAACATCGGCGCCACCAACGTGCTACGCGGCGGCGGCAAGGGGTTGGCGGCGGCGACCTTGTTGCTCGACGGCGCCAAGGGGGCGGCAGCCGTGTTGCCGGCCCTGCAATTCGGCCCGGACATGGCGGTCATCGCCGGCACCGCCGTATTGCTTGGGCACATGTTCCCCATCTGGATGCGGTTTCGGGGCGGCAAGGGCGTCTCCACATTCGCTGGCGTAATCCTTGCCTTCGATTGGCCGGCTGGGCTGATGGCCGTCGGCGTATGGGTCCTGGTCGCCGCTGTCTTCCGCCTTTCGTCACTGGCGGCCCTGGTCGCCGCACCCGCCATATGCCTCTACGCTTACTTCAAGTTACCGCCGCAACTATTTGAATTATTTACCTTTATAACCGTACTCGTCTACATTCGGCACCACTCGAATATCCGGAATCTGTTGACCGGCAAGGAAGACAGATTCGACCGCAAACTAGATGTCTAAAGCGGATTCACCCGACCAGAGTCTTTCCCGCCCTAATTGACCAAACCCGCACTTTCTATACAGTGCGCGGCCATGTCCGACGCCCTGCAATCCCTGAGCGACACGGAAAAGCTGGACTGGCTGCGCCTTATCCGCAGCGAGAACGTCGGCCCCATTACCTTTCGCCAGCTCCTGGGCCGATTCGGCAAGGCCACGGCGGCGCTTGAGGCCCTGCCAGAGCTGGCGCGGCGCGGCGGCCGGCGCAAACCCATCAAGATTGGGCCGAAATCAGCGGCCGAAGCGGAAATGGCGGCGGTCAAGGATAGCGGCGCGGAACTGCTGGCCCTGGCGGAACCCGCCTATCCCAGGGCTCTGGCCGCTATTGACGACGCGCCGCCGCTGATTTCGGCCCTCGGCCACGTCCACCTGTTGAATAAGCCCTGTATTGGGGTGATCGGCGCCCGCAATTCCTCCGCCGCCGCGGTGCGCTTTACCGAGTCTATCTGTACAGACCTGGGGCAAAATGACCTTGTCGTGGTCTCGGGCATGGCCCGGGGGATCGACGCCGCCGCCCACCGGGGCAGCCTGGCCGGCGGCACCGTTGCCGTGCTGGCCGGTGGTGTGGACGTGGTCTACCCGGCGGAGAACGAAGGCCTCTACCAACGCATCGTCGAGGAAGGCCTGGCTGTCGCCGAAATGCCCATGGGCACCAAACCCCAGGCGCGGCACTTCCCGCGCCGAAACCGGCTGATTTCCGGGATTTCCCTGGGCGTGCTCGTGGTCGAGGCGGCGCCGCGGTCAGGCTCGCTGATTACCGCGCGCATGGCCCTTGAACAGGGCCGCGAGGTCTTTGCCGTGCCCGGTTCTCCCCTCGATCCGCGCTGCCGCGGCAGCAACAATTTGATCCGCCAAGGGGCCACCCTGGTCGAAAAAGCCGACGACCTTTTAGAGATTTTGCAGCCCATGTTGGGCCAAACTCTTGCCGAACCGAAGGATATCCTGTATCCATCCGCGCCGCCGCACCTTCCAGACGAGGCCGAATTAGCCGCCGCCCGGGGCGCCATAACCGAGAAATTGGGACCCACGGCGGTCGAGATCGACGAAATGGTGCGGCAGACGGGATACTCACCGGCCGTGGTGCTGACCGTATTGCTGGAACTCGAATTGGCGGGCCAGCTCGAACGGCACCCGGGAGGGAGGGTTTCCTTGGTTTAACCGCCGCCCACTAGCATTGTGGGGCGGCTTGGGGAGCATTGAGCACCGGCATGGACGTCGTCGTCGTAGAGTCACCGGCCAAGGCCAAGACCATTAATAAGTACCTCGGTGGAGAGTACACGGTCCTGGCAAGCTATGGGCACGTGCGCGACCTGCCGTCCAAGGACGGCTCGGTGCAGCCGGACCAGGACTTCACCATGACCTGGGAGATCCAGGACAAGGCTGACAAGCACCTCGCTGAGATCGTCAAAGCAGTCAAGGACGCCGATACCCTGTATCTGGCCACGGACCCGGACCGCGAGGGCGAGGCCATTGCCTGGCACGTACGCGAGGTGCTTGGCGCGAAAGGTTTGCTGGATTCAGTGCCGGTCAAGCGCGTCGTCTTTCACGAAGTCACCAAAACAGCCGTGCTTAACGCCCTTCAAGAACCCCGCGATCTCGACGATCAGTTGATCGACGCCTATATGGCGAGGCGGGCGCTGGACTACCTTGTGGGCTTTACGCTGTCGCCGGTTCTCTGGCGCAAGCTGCCGGGCTCACGCTCGGCGGGGCGGGTGCAATCGGTAGCGCTCAGGATCATTTGCGAACGCGAACTCGAAATCGAAAGCTTCAAGCCCCAGGAATATTGGACCATCGAGACCGATTTCAAGACACCGGGCAACGCCGCGCTCACGGCCCGCCTGACCCATCTCGACGGCGTTAAGCTGGATAAATTCAGCCTGGGCAACGGCGGGGCCGCCACGGATGCCCAGAACAAGATCGAGGCCGCTGCCTTTGCCATAAAGAGCGTCGAGAGCAAGCCCGCCAAGCGCAACCCCCAGGCGCCGTTTACGACTTCGACCCTGCAACAGGACGCCTCGCGCAAGTTGGGCTTCAGTGCCCGGCATATCATGCAGGTGGCGCAGAGGCTGTACGAAGGTATCGATCTGGACGGCGAGCGCGTCGGCCTCATTACTTATATGCGCACGGACGGCATAAATATCGCGAATGACGCGATGCAGACCTGCCGTGAAGTCGTCAGTACAGAGTTCGGCGAAAACTACCTTTCGTCCGAGCCCCGCATTTTCAAGAACAAGGCAAAGAATGCCCAGGAAGCCCATGAGGCCATTCGCCCCACGGACCTGTCGCGTCTGCCGGAGCAACTCAAGAGCCTGTTGGACGAAGACCAATACCGCCTCTATGACCTGATTTGGCGGCGCACGCTGGCCAGTCAGATGGCCGCCGCGCAGTTTGAACGCACAACCATCGACATTGCCTCCGCCGACGAGCAGGTGGTTCTGCGGGCCACGGGCACGGTGCAGGTTTTCGACGGCTTCTTGAAGCTCTATCAAGAAAGCAAGGACGACACCGCCAACGGCGAGGACGATCGCCGGCTGCCCAAGGTGGCGGCGGGCGAGGGCTTAACTGCCGCCAAGATTTCGCCCGAACAACACTTCACCGAGCCGCCACCGCGTTTTGGCGAGGCCTCGCTGGTCAAGAAGCTGGAAGAACTGGGTATCGGCAGACCGTCGACCTATGCCAGCACCTTGTCGGTGCTGCGCGACCGCAAGTACGTGCACATGGACCGCAACCGCTTCCACCCGGAGGATAAAGGCCGCCTTGTCACGGCATTCCTGGAGGGGTTCTTTGAGCGTTACGTGCAATACGACTTCACAGCCAACCTTGAGGACCAACTCGACCTTATCTCCGACGGCAAGGTGGGCTGGAAGACGGTGCTGACCGAGTTCTGGGAGGAATTCCATGCCGCCGTCGACGGCACCAAGGATCTGCGCACGACACAGGTGCTCGACGCCCTCAATGAAACCCTGGGACCATACGTCTTCCAGGCAGCGGAGCCGGGTGGCGATCCCCGCGCCTGCCCGGCCTGCGAAAATGGGCAGTTGAGCCTCAAAGTCGGCAAGTTTGGCGCCTTTGTCGGCTGCTCCAATTATCCGGAATGTCGCCATACCCGGCAGTTGTCCGTAAACGGAGAAGACAACAACGCCGTCGCCGGGCTGCCCCGTGTCATCGGCCAAGACCCGGAAAGCGGTCTTGATGTCAGCCTGCGCACCGGTCGTTTTGGCTTGTACCTGCAATTGGGTGACGGCGAAGGCGATGAAAAGCCGAAACGCGCCGGGCTGACCAAGGGCATGGATCCGGAGAATATTGAACTCGACAGGGCCCTGGCCCTGTTGTCCCTGCCCCGTGAGGTGGGCAACCACCCGGAATCCGGCAAGCTTATTACGGCCGCGATCGGTCCCTACGGTCCCTACGTCCTGCACGATGGCAAGTACGCCAGCCTGACCGACCCCGAAGAGGTCTTTAGCATCGGCGTCAACCGGGCGGTTACGGTCATTGCCGAAGCCAAGCCGCCCCGCCGCCGCAAGGCCGAGGCCTTGCGCGAGGTCGGCTTGCACCCCGATGACGAAACACCAATCACCATTCTTGATGGCCGATACGGCCCCTACATCAAGTTCAAGAAACTGAACGTCTCCCTTCCCCGCGATCGCAAGCCCGAGGACATCACGCTGGAGGAAGCGGTGGACCTGATCGCGGCGCGCGAGGCCAAGGGACCGGCGAAAAAGAAAAAGAAGAAAAAGAAAGCCAAGAAGGCAAAGGCTAAAGTAAAGGCCAAGACTAAAACAAAAGCCAAGAAGGCCGGCACACCCGACGAGAGCGCCGAGCCCACCGGAGACCAGAAGGACTCTAGTGGCTAAGAAGACCCGCAAGGCCGGAAAGAAAGGTGGACATACCGCCGTCCCGACACGGGAAGAAATTCTCTCCTACATTCAAGAAAACCCGGACCAGGCAGGCAAGCGGGATATCGCCCGCGCGTTCGGTTTAAGATCCGCGGATAAGCCCGCGTTTGAGGCCATCCTGAAGGAACTGCGTCGGGAAGGCCTGTTCGGGCGCCGCCGGGGCGGGGCCGCCCTGCCGCAAGTCACGGTCATCGAAATACACGCGCTGGACGAGGATGGCGAACTCCTAGCCCGCCCCGCATCCTGGAGCGGCAAAGGGCCGCCACCACTCATTCGCCTGGCCGAGCCCCGGCAAAGAGGCAAGGGGCGCCGCTCACCGGCCCTGGGTGTCGGCGACCGTGTGCTGGCCCGCCTGAAGCGCCAGGGCGACCACTGGCGGGCCGAGAGCATTCACCGGCTGGGCTCCCAGCAAGGCCGTGTGCTGGGCATTTTCACCCGCTCGCGCGGCGAGGGCCGCATCAAACCTATCCGCCGTGGCCGGGCCCGCGAGCTCGCGGTGGACGACCGGGATACGGCCGGCGCCGAGCCCGGGGATCTGGTGTCGGCGGAAATGTTGGCCAGGGGCAGCGGCCGCTTTGGGCCCAGGCACGCCAAGATCATTGAACGTCATTGCCGCACCGACGAACCCGGCGCCATCAGCCTGATGGCTATTCACAGCAACCAGTTACGGCACGAATTTGGCGGACAGGTCCTAGATGAAGCGGCGCGGGCCAGCGCCCTGACACAGTTGGGCAAACGCGAGGATCTGCGGGACTTGCCCCTGATTACGATCGACCCGGCGGATGCCCGCGACCATGACGACGCCGTATGGGCCCAAGCTGATCCGGAAAATCCAAAGGGTTGGCACATTATTGTCGCCATCGCCGACGTAGCCCACTACGTGACGCCTGAAAGTGCTCTGGACGAAGAGGCGCGGGAACGTGGAAATTCCGTTTATTTTCCAGATCGCGTTGTGCCCATGCTGCCGGAGCAACTATCCGCCGGTCTTTGCTCACTGCAGCCGGGCGAGGACCGGCCCTGCCTTGCCGCGCACATCTGGCTGGATGGCGAGGGCAAGAAACACCGGCACGAATTCCGCCACGCCATGATGCGTTCCGCCGCGGGAATTAGCTACACTCAAGCCCAAGCGGCCTTCGATGGAAATTCATCGCTTGCAGGTGATGCCACAAGCATCCGGGATTCAATCATCGTGCCCTTGTACCAGGCTTGGCGGGCATTGGCGGCGGCGCGCAAGAAGCGACAGCCCCTGGATCTGGAAGTGCCGGAGCGCCGCGTGCAACTGGACAAGGACGGCAAGGTCACGGGCGTGGCCTTCCGCGATCGACTTGATTCCCACCGCCTGGTCGAGGACTTCATGATCGAGGCGAACGTCGCGGCGGCCGAGGCCCTTGAGGCGAAGGGCGCGCCCTGCATGTACCGGGTCCATGAATCGCCGCCGGCGGATAAACTCGACGCGCTGCGTGATTTCTTGCGTGGCATCGGGCTCAAACTGGCGAAGGGACAAGTCCTCAAACCTTCAGACTTCAACCAGCTTTTGGCCCAGGTGGCCGAGACACCGGAGGCCAGGGCCGTCAATGAAATGGTCCTGCGTTCACAATCCCAGGCCTTTTACAGCCGCCGCAGCGCCGGTCACTTTGGCCTCAACCTGCGCCGTTATGGCCATTTTACGTCGCCGATCCGGCGCTACGCCGACGTTCTTGTGCACCGCGCCCTCATCACCGCCCTGGATCTGGGCGAGAACGGGTTGGGAGATGCGGACACGGCGCGATTCGAGGAGACCGCCGCCCATATTTCGGAAACCGAACGCCGCGCCATGGCCGCCGAGCGGGACGCCAACGACCGCTATCTCGCTTCATTCCTTGCGGCAAAACGGGGAGCCGAGTTCGAAGGCCGTATTTCAGGCGTCACACGCTTCGGGCTTTTCGTCACCTTGGACGATACGGGCGCCGACGGGCTGATCCCCATGGACCGGATCGGTGAGGACTATTATCGGTTGGATGCGAAGCACCATCGGCTGCTGGGAAAACACAGCGGCGAGGTTTTCGCCCTCGGTGATCCGGTCACGGTTCGCCTGACCGAGGCCGACCCCATGAGCGGTGGTATCAGATTGGAATTACTTTAGGCCGAATGACGAGAGGACCGCGGCCAACTCCCCTGAAAAATCAGCGCGCTTGTGAATGACTGGCACTGTTTTCGGCAAATTATCCAATTGGTGATCGCCGTCGCCAAAGCTGGTCAAGAGCGCCACGGGGATATCCCTGGTCTGAGGCATCACCTTGAGCGCGCAAATCAAATCCACACCGCTCAGCCAGTCCAAAACGGCCGAGACAATTACGGCGTCGGGGCCTGTTTGCACGATCTGTTCGAGTGCATCAAAGGGCGACTTTACGGCAATTACCCGATGACCGATGGCATGAATCTCGCCGGCGATGATGCGGGTTAGGGTGGCGGTGGGCGCGACCAGCATGATCTCCCCGCCGACTGGCCCCGATTCTGGAATCTCCAGGCCAGGTTTGGCCGGCAGGTCCCGCACGGTATCGGCAAATTCCTCTTCGGGCACATCCAACGCGCCGCTGACGACGTCGCGCAGGTAATCGAAATAGATTTGCATGTCCCGGGCCCGTGCCTCGTCAATGGCCTCGAGATCGGCGGCGTAGTTCTCCAGCCGGTGGGCAATGGTTGTGACCAGGGGAAATCCGAAGCTGCTGCCCGTCCCCTTCAGATTGTGCGCGATCCGCCGGATTTGGACGAGGGTCTCAACCCCCGGCATACGGCCAACTCTGGCTTCCTCCAAGACCTCTTCCGCCTCGTTCAGCATATCCCCGGCAAAGTCCTGGAACTCCTGACGCAGGCCTGATTCAATCTCGGCCAGAGATTCTGACCTTTCCTGACTTCCCCTCGTATTCTTGTGGAAATTCATCTGGTTCGCACGGACATAGGGTTATAAAGAGGTGCTGGCTGGCGTGGCCGGGAGTGTCGCACTCAATTGTAAACAAGACCTTGACTAGGCACCCAATCGGAAAGAATGACCCCAGAAACTCCACTCGAATGCCCCTAAAACCCCAAAAAGCAGCGGGTTTAATCCTGGTCCGCCTCGATCCCACGGGAGACCCGGGAAAGGCCCAAGTGGTCATGGGCCGGCGCCATCCAGACAGTAGATTCGTGCCGAATTCTTTCGTGTTCCCGGGCGGTGCTGTTGACCCCGAGGACATGGACTTGATCACGCCCCATGGGCTTGAGCCGAATGTTGCCGCGCGCCTGCCCGGCAACCAGCGGGATGCCCACGCCGCCGCCGCTGCTGCTGTTCGTGAAGCCTACGAGGAAACCGGCCTGAGCCTGACAAAAGGCGAAGGGATCGACAACGGCGATCCTGCCGCCCTCGACGCCCTGGATTACTTGGCCCGGGCCATTACGCCCGAGGCCAGCCCCATCCGTTACGACACCATGTTCTTTATCGCCGACGGCAACCTCGCCCGGGGAGATCTCGTCAGCAGCGGCGAATTATTGGACCTCGACTGGTACCCCCTGGCCGAAACCGGTAAGCTCCCCCGCATAGATATTACGGTCTGCATCCTGGAACTGGTTCTTGATGCCGTCGCGTCGGGCCGGACCATAGGTCCCGGGCTATGCGACGCACCCTGCCAATTTCAGTGGCGGAATGGCCGCTGGGTGCGGGGTAGCGCCTGATCATTTGCTTGACTTCACGGTGCCGCTGAGTATGGTGCCTCACTCTTTGAGCGCTGGGGTCGAGATCGGCCCCACAAGCCGGGAATAGGGTCATGGCGAAACCGACGCAATTGAAGATCAAGCTGGTAAGTACAGCCGGCACGGGCTTTTATTATGTGACCAAAAAGAATCCGCGCACCATGACTGAGAAAATGGTCCTCCGGAAATATGACCCGGTGGCACGCAAACACGTCGAATTCAAGGAATCGAAGATCAAATAGCCCGCACGAGCCTGCGAGCCTCGCCCTTCGATTCAAACCCCAAATTTAATGAAAATCGTGGTGGCCTAACCGGCCATGGCGACAACACGATTCCGGCCGCCATTCTTGGCATCATAAAGCGCGTCGTCAGCCCGCTTTAACATGCGCTCGGCATTGTCGCTCTCGTTCAGCATGGCCGCGGTGCCGATACTGACCGACACGGAAAGCTCACCTTCGGAAGTCGAAACCTCGAAAGCTTCGTCGCACACGTGCCGCCTCAGGCGCTCGGCTACTTGCAGGGATGTCTCCAGGCTTGTATCCGGCATTACGACGACAAACTCTTCTCCACCGTACCGGGCGGCCAAGTCCACGCCCCGCAAGTTCAGTTTCATGCGCTCGGCGAACTGGCACAATACTTCGTCCCCGACGTCGTGTCCGTGCGTGTCATTAACTTCCTTGAAGAAATCCAAATCCAGAAGCAGGAGCGAAAGCGGCTTATTCGTGGCTTGCGCCTGACTTACCAGATTCGCCAGATGGTTGGACATATAGCGCCGATTAAACAGGCCGGTAAGCGAATCCGTTACCGCCGATTCTAAGCTGCGCTGATAGTTCAACCGAAGTTGATCCGCGTAGCGCTTGCGCTGCACTTGCGTACGTGCACGGGCCACAAGTTCATGGGGATCAATCGGGCGCATAATGTAGTCATTGACGCCGATATCCAGTCCCTTGACCAGTTGCTCCTGATCGTCTTCCTCGACCACCATCAGCAATGGTACGTCACGTGTATCCGGCGAGGAACGCAACTGGCCGCAGAAAGAAAGCCCCTCGTTATTGTTTGGCCGGACATTGACAATTACAAGATCGAAGTTCTCGTACCGCGCCCGCCCGGAAGCCGCTTCGGCATCGCCGTCGATTAACACTTCGCCCACATCGGAAAGTCCGTCTCGAAAAATCATCACACTTTCCGGACTATCTTCAACGACAAGAATTCGAGCGCCCCCGACGTCCACATCGATCATGGAACTCTCGGTTTCGACGGCGCCCAATTCAGCGCTCGTGTTATGCCGGCGGCGCACCTCGTCGGTCATCATTTTCAACCTCAGAAGCGAACGTACGCGCGCGAACAACGCCACATCGTTCACGGGTTTTGTAAGAAAATCGTCCGCGCCGGCTTCAAGTCCCTGGACTCTGTCCTGGGGCTGGTCCAGCGCCGTGACCATCACTACCGGCAAATGCATGCTATCGCGGTCGGATTTGATGCGCCGGCAAACCTCGAATCCACTCATCTCCGGCATCATGACGTCCAGCAACACCAGATCCGGTAGATCTTCTTCAATGATATCAAGAGCCTCTTGGCCGCTCGTGGCCGTGAGCACATCGTAGTACTCGCTGCGCAATTTCGCGTCGAGCAACTTGACGTTCAACTCTAAATCATCGACGACAAGAATACGCGCCGACATAACGAACCTACTCCAAGAATTGTTGCACCGTATCGATGAACTGGGACACCGAGATCGGCTTGGCCAGATAGGCTTCGCAGCCGCCTTCCCGGATTTTCTCTTCGTCCCCTTTCATGGCAAAGGCTGTAACGGCAATAATCGGAATGGCACTGATTGAATCGTCTTCCTTGATCATCCGGGTAACTTCGATCCCCGAGACCTCAGGCAACTGGATATCCATCAATATGAGGTCCGGGTGATGCTCACGCGCCAATTCAAAGGCATCCATACCGTCCTTGGTTTGCAGCGTCTCGTACCCGTGCGCGACAAGAAGGTCGCGAAACAACTTCATATTGAGGTCGTTATCTTTAACAATCAGAACAGTTTTTGCCATTTTTCCGCTTTCGCCTTAAACCCTGGCTTGGAGTATGGTGAAAAATTCTAAAGAATCTCTTGTCGAGACTCAAAACAAGAATGATTCGAATCGTTAGTAGCACGAAAGGGTTAACTATATCATGTATCCAAGCGCTTAGATGATGGATAGACGCCGATAGGAAGAATTTGGACCATGAATCTTGAGCAAGCCCAAACTCTGGCGTTGAACGCCTTGGCGTTTATCGCCGCAGACGAGAATTTGCTGCAGGGTTTTATGGCGACAACTGGTATCGATCAGGAGTCATTGCAACTTGCCGCTGACAAACCAGAAATTCTTGGAGGCGCTTTGGACTACCTCTTAGCGAATGATGTCTTGATCGCACAATTTGCTGATGCGCATGGGCTGGATCCCACGCATACGGCGAAGGCGCGGGCGGCCCTGCCCGGCGGTGATCATTCCTGGCAGGACGGCTAGGGATGCGAATTGGCGTGGACCTCGGGGGCAGTAAGATTGAAGCAATTGTCCTGGACAGCGGCGGCAATGAAATGCGCCGTGATCGCATTGCAACACCGGGAAACGATTATCAAGAAATCTTGCAAGCGGTTTGCGGCCTTGTAGAGTCCGTCGGCGCCGACTTGGCCCCCGAATTACCGGTGGGCGTGGGTATTCCGGGCGCGCTTTCACCGGCATCCGGCCTGATAAAGAACGCCAACACCACTTGCCTGATCGGCAAGGCGCTGGACAATGATTTGGCAGCGCTGCTCGGCCGGCCGGTGCGAATCGCCAACGACGCCAATTGCTTTACCCTGTCGGAAGCCGTGGACGGTGGCGGCGCCGGGGTGAGCACCGTGTTTGGCGTTATCATCGGCACCGGCACGGGCGGCGGTCTGGCTGTTGACCAAAAAGTGCTTTCCGGCGCGAACCTGATTGCCGGTGAGTGGGGACACAACACCCTGCCCTGGCCGGAAGCCGATGAACAGCCGGGCCCTGAATGCTATTGCGGACAAGCGGGCTGCATAGAGACCTTCTTATCCGGGCCTGGTCTGGCGCGGCATTACAAACAGACCACAGGTCAGGCCCTGTCGGCCAAGGAAATTGTGGAGCGTGCGGTTGGCGGCGATGCGAAAGCCGTAGCAACCTTGGAACGTTACGAGGACCGCCTGGCCCGGTCGCTAGCCACGGTGATTAACATCTTTGACCCGGAGACCGTCGTCCTCGGCGGCGGCTTGTCAAACATCGACCGGCTTTACGAAAATGTCCCGGCACTATGGCAGCGCCACACATTCTCCGACGTCGTAACCACGCGTCTCGTAAAGGCGGTCCACGGAGATTCCAGCGGCGTGCGCGGCGCCGCCTGGTTATGGCCGCTAGAAGGTTAGAGCAAGGCCGCCGATCGCGGTGCGTGGCTTGCCGGGGCGCAAACCGGCAGGCCTGCGGGCGACACTATAGGTTTGATTCCCCAGATTCTGAACCGACAGGAAGAATTCCAGATAATCGGTCAGATCGTAGTGACCGGCCAGATCGATGACCGTATGGGCGTCGACCCGTTGCGAGGCTTCGATTGGCCCCGCGCCCGCCCTATTGCGAACCGCCCCAACGTGATTGAGGCTTAGGAACAGACGCCAGGTGCGGGCCTCCGCCCCCAGACCCACGGTAAACTGATGGCGCGGCGTATAGGGCAATTCATCACCTTTCTCAACGGCGCCAAACGGTCCGAAGGCACTGTCGAAGCTGGTGCGGAATTTTGCGTCTGTATAGGTATAGCTGGCCCGCAGCGGCAGTTTGAATTCACCGCCGAAGGATTCCGCCAGATCGTAATCGGCGCTCAACTCGAGACCAAGAACGTTGACGTTTCCGCCGTTGAACTGATCGCCGATGTTGCAAGCGCCGCCCGTCGAGGCCGTGCAAGTCCCGATCAAGTTGCTGTAATCGGTGAAGAAGCCAATGGCTTCAACGGCCAATTCACCGTGGCTAAACCGGGCCCCGGCTTCGTAGTTCACGCTTCTTTCCTCGTCCGCGGTCTTGCCCGGTGCCGGTGGCGTAAACCCACGGTGCACGCCAAGCACTAGACTAAAGGACTCTGTGGCTTCGTATTTGACTCCGACGCCGGGAATGAAAACATCCACCGTATTTTGAAGCAGCTTGATATTCGTTCCACTTCGCTCCGGGTCGGCCTTGCCAAAGTCCTTGCGCCTCAATACGACGTGCTCGTATCGCAGGCCGGGAATGATCAACCAGCGTCCGATTGAAATTTCGTCCTGAACGAAGGCCGCAACGGCCTCGGCACTATCTATGCGGTTGCTTTCCGTACCGGGAACGCCGCTCGTGGTCTGCACCAAAGCGCCGTCGCTCATGGCGAATCTATCCCACCATTGGAAACGGTCCATCTTGTCACGGTGGTAGCGGATGCTGAATTCCAAATCGTGCCGCACTCTTTCCATATCCAGCGCCGCCGACAGCACGGTTTGCGCACCATAGCTGTCATAAGACCGGTTATTATTACGCATCATCAGCGCGTCAGCCGGGCTATCGGCCTCGCCGCGCAGCACCGCCATGACGCCGGCGTAGGAGTCAGGATCGGCGAGGACACTGGAAACAGCGGTGTCTGAATTGCCACCGGTCAGCAGGCGCGAGACCTTTTCAATCTTGAACCAGTTGCGCTTGAAACGGTTGAAATAGGCGACGCTGGTCAGGTCAAAGGTATCGCTGAACTCGAACAAGTGCCGCGCCTGGTACATGTAATGTTTGCCGTCGAACAGATCCAGCGCCGAGGCGGCGTAGCGGCGGTTCGGCGTCAAAGCGAAATCGGCATCTGTCAGGCCCAAATAGGTCTCGTCCGATTTCTGGTCGGTGTAGCTGACCTTGACTTCCATTTCTTGATAGTGGTCCCAGTCATTGCCCGAGCTGAACCGCACCTTGCCAACGAATTCCTCGATATTGAAGCCGGTGTCGCCGCCACCGTCCAGGTTCTTGAAACCGTCGCTGTCGCTCTGGTAGGTCTCCGCCAGGAAGCCCAACTTCTTGCCGCTGCCGCCGACGTAGGCGTGTGCCTGGCGAAACTGGTCACTCCCCGCCCGAAGCCGCACGGTCCCGGAATAGTCCTCGGGAATACTTGTGCTCACCAGATTGATGGCCCCGCCCGTCGTTGCCGGACCGAACTTGATAGAGCTGGAGCCCTTGCGTACCTCGACGGCTTCCATACGGCCGGTTTGGGGAAAGAAATAGGCAGCAGGCGCCGCATAGGGCGCCGGGGCCAGCAGCACTCCATCCTCCATCAAGGTGATCTTGGCGGAGCGATCGATGCCGGTGCCACGCATACCAATGTTTGGCCGCAGCCCGTAACCGTCTTCCTCTTGAATGTTAATGCCGGGTATCTGGCGGAGAATCCGGTGAATATCCGAATAGTGCTGCTCCTCCAGGCTCTCAATGCCGACGCGCCCAACCGCCCCGGGGATGCGCGAAACGTTCTCCGGCCGGCCGATGACCATGATTCTATCGTACAAGCCGTCGTCGAGCGCCGCGACCTTCACAGTGTCCGGTTCCTCGTCCGGCTCGCCGTTGCTCACCGGAGGCTGTTCATTCTGCGCCCCAGCTTCTGCCGCCGGATCTCCCGCCACATCAGGCACACCCCCTGCTAGCGCCGATGCGGCCATGAGTGCGGCGATGCCGCCCAAAGTCGGCGCCAGCAATCGGGCGCACAGCAAGGCACTATTGGTAATGCGTCGTATTCTGAACAAAAGGTTTAACATATTGCTTTCGTTTCTTTTTCTTCGGTCTGTAGGGAGGTTATCCCAAGTGATAATTAGTGCGTTTGCGACTGAGTTGCATCTATATCACTTCAATTACTACAATTTCCTTAATGGCGCAAGGAATAATGGAACGGCCCATTTTCGTTTCACATTGCGGTACCCCGGCGCCGCCCACTGGCCCGAATCCCGGCCCTCGGCTAGGATCGGGCGCGGAGCCTTGCAGCCTATGTTATCTCTTGCGAATGGTTAGCATTTGCAGCGCTGTCGCTGCCTTGATCAGGATCAAAGTATGTCCCCTATTCTGTGTCGGGATTGTCTGGCCAAGCCCCCGTCCCTAGCCTCCGAGCACTGCTCCGGTTGTGGGAGCCCGCGCCTGCTCCGCCACGATGAACTCTTCGACCTGCAGATCGCACACATGGACTGCGACGCCTTTTTTGCCGCCGTGGAGAAGAGAGACGACCCCAGCCTTCGGGATAAACCGGTGATCATCGGCGATGGGCGGCGCGGTGTTGTCTCCACCTGTTGTTATTTGGCGCGTATTCACGGCGTGCACTCCGCCATGCCCATGTACCGGGCCCGCGAGGCCTGCCCGGATGCCGTGGTGCTGCGCCCCAATATGCAGAAGTACGCCGCCGCCGGCGCCGAAATCCGCGAGATGATGCGTGACGTGACGCCGCTGGTTGAGCCCCTATCCCTTGACGAAGCGTTTCTCGACCTCTCGGGCACTGAGCGGCTGCACCATCGCAGCCCAGCGGAAACCCTGGCCGACCTGGCGCAACGAATTGAGGACCAGGTTGGCGTCACCGTGTCCATCGGGCTTAGGGTCCAGACTCATTAAATCCACCATATGACTGTGACAACGATGCACA
>CAYOOG010000060.1:0-14834 GCA_964405515.1 uncultured Alphaproteobacteria bacterium
GCCGGTTGGGCCGGAGACCCTGGGGCGGCTCATTAACGTCGTGGGCGAGCCCATTGATGACCGTGGCCCGCTGGAGGCCAAGGAAAGGGCGCCCATTCACGCCCCGGCCCCGCCACTCACCGAGCAGAGCACGGAACAGGAAATCCTGGTCACCGGTATTAAGGTGGTGGACCTTCTCGCGCCCTACGCCAAGGGCGGAAAGATTGGCCTTTTCGGCGGCGCCGGCGTGGGCAAGACCGTCATCATCATGGAATTGATCGGCAATATCGCCAAGGGCCACGGCGGTTATTCGGTTTTCGCCGGTGTCGGCGAGCGCACGCGCGAGGGCAACGACCTATACCATGAGATGATCGAATCTGGTGTTATCGACTTGGAAGGCGACTCCTCCAAGGCAGCGCTGGTCTATGGCCAGATGAACGAGCCGCCCGGCGCCCGCGCCCGTGTCGGCCTGTCCGGCCTGACCGTTGCTGAATACTTCCGCGACAAGGAAGGCCAGGACGTGTTGCTGTTCATCGACAACATCTTCCGCTTTACCCAAGCCGGTTCCGAGGTCTCGGCGCTCCTGGGCCGCATCCCCAGCGCCGTGGGTTATCAGCCCACGCTAGCCACCGACATGGGCAACCTGCAGGAGCGCATCACTTCCACCAACAAGGGCTCGATCACCAGTGTCCAGGCCATTTATGTTCCGGCGGATGATTTAACTGACCCTGCCCCGGCGACTTCGTTCGCGCACTTGGACGCAACGACGGTTCTGTCGCGGCAAATCGCCGATATCGGTATTTATCCGGCCGTGGACCCGCTGGATTCGGTTTCGCGTCTGATGGACCCGCGCATTGTCGGTGACGAGCATTATCAAGTGGCGCGCGAGGTGCAGCGCATCCTGCAAACCTACAAATCCCTGCAGGACATCATCGCCATTCTGGGCATGGACGAATTGTCGGAAGAAGACAAGCTGACCGTCTCCCGGGCGCGCAAGATTCAACGCTTCCTCAGCCAGCCCTTCTTCGTCGCCGAGGTCTTTACCGGCATGCCGGGCAAGCTTGTGGACCTGGCCGATACCATCAAGGGCTTCAAGCAGATTTGCGCGGGCGAGCACGATGACTTGCCGGAAGCCGCCTTCTACATGGTGGGCGGCATCGATGAAGCCATCGAGAAGGCCAAGAAAATGGCTGCCGAGGCGGCATAAGGGTCAAAGCCATGCCGGATAAACTTGCCTTTGAACTGGTCGCGCCGGACCGTCTCGTCATGTCGACCGAGGCCGATATGGTCGTGGTGCCGGGCCAGGACGGCGATTTTGGTGTTCTTATTGACCATGCGCCGGTGATTTCCACCATCCGGCCGGGCGTGGTCGAGGTCCACGGCGCCGCCGAAGGCGGTGACACGACACGCATCTTCGTGCGTGGCGGCTTTGCCGACGTGACCCCAAAGGGACTGACAGTGCTGGCCGAACAGGCGATCCCGCTGGCCGAGTTGGACCGGGAAGAACTAGAGCGGCAAGTCTCCGACCTGGAAGAAGACGTGACCGACGCGACCGACAACGAGGCCAGGGATAAAGCCCAGCACAAGCTGGATCAACTGCGCGAACTGGTTGATTCTCTGGAGCTTTAAGGGACGCGGCCGTTCAGGACCCGCGAAATTCGCGAAACTCTTCCACCACCAACTCATATAGCCGGCGCTTAAAGGGCACGATCAGTTTCGGCAGGTCGTCCATGGCGGCCCAGCGCCAGTCGTCGAATTCCGGGTGGTTATGGGCGTTCAGGTCGATGTCCTGATCCTGGCCCAGGAAACGCATGGCAAACCATTTTTGCCGCTGACCCCTGAAGCCGCCGCCCCAGACCTTTCCCCTGACCTCTTCCGGCAGGTCATATTCCAGCCAGTCCTTGCTTTCGGCCAGGACCTCCGCCTTATCGGTGCCGACCTCCTCGGCCAGTTCGCGTAGTGCCGCCGCTGCCGGTTCCTCGCCTTCGTCTATGCCGCCCTGGGGCATCTGCCAGCCACTCTCGGTCATACCTCGCCGCTTGCCGATGAAGACAAGACCTTGATCGTTTAGAAGCATGATTCCGACGGCAGCGCGGTAGGCCAGATCATCACCCGGGCCGCTCATCTCGATTCCGGCGGCGACTGGTTCTGCGCTTGGGCGACGTACGATCTGGCGCCAAAGGCTGAAATTGGCGCCAGCGTGATGCCGCGGCTTTGCAGCCCGGCGGCCCAACCGGCCAGACGCTCGATGGTCACGGGGTAGGGGAAAGCAATTCCAATGGCGGCGTTACCTGCCTTGGCGACGACCTCCAATTCCTTCAATCTTTCGTCGATGGCGGCACGCGAGGCAACGACGTCGACAAAGCGGCTGTTGCTGGCTTCCACTAGGCCCATCTCCCGCGCCATGCGGCCGACGATGCTGTGGGATGAAGCGCGGCTGTCCAGAAACATCAGGCCGCGGTATTTCACCAGGTCGAGCACCGGCTTCAAGGCGCCGGCGGAAGTGGTAAAGCGCGAGCCCATGTAATTGGTAACGCCGACGTAACCGACAAAACGGCTGAGGACCCATTCCGCGCGCTCGATATTGGCTTCCGCGTCGAGCGAGGTAAGCAAGGTATGTGGCCCCGGGTCGTTTTCCGGATAGTCGAAGGGCTCCATGGGCAACTGAAGCATGACCTCGTGGCCGCCGGCGCGGGCTTGATTGATCCAGTCCTGGAGGTTGGGCGCGTAGGGGTTGAAGCCCAGGGTAATGCTCCCCGGCAATTGCTGGATGGCGGCAAGGGTTGCCGACTGGCTAAGTCCCAAGCTGCCGACCATGATGCCGACCAGTGGCCGATCCTCGCTGGCCTCGAAAGGCCGCGCGTAAACCTGCCACGATTGGCGGCCGTCGGGCGAAATCACGGGCAGCCAACCGTACTCGCTTTGGATGACCAAATCCGGGTCCGGGACCGGCGCCAGTGGGTCGCTCTCGTCTATGGGTGGAAGCCGGAATTGCGGTAAAACCTTTTTTGGGGTCAACGAGGCAACTTCGGTGTCCGCTGGCCCCTGGTCGATAGGTGCGCCGGCTGAGGCGTCATCGGGCAGGGCCGGCGAAGTCGCCCGGGAAATGGCAATCGTTGGCGTTGCCGGCGGTGGAAAGGCGAGTTCGGCAACCGGCGCCTTGCCGGCGACTTGACCGTCATCCGTCAAGGCCAGCCAGCCCACCGTGCCGCCGGCCAAGACGACCAGGACGGCAGTGGAAATCTGCAAGGCAAGCAAAGCGGCGCCGCCGGCCTTTCTCGCGGGTGTGCCCGCGTGCCGCATATCTTCGCCGGACGTGCCGCCCAGTGCCGCAGCCAACGAAGCGGCCCGGCCCTGGCCCCTGACCTCGTCGGCGACCGCGAGCCGGCCCAGGACTCCGAGCCGAAGCCTGGTCCACAATTGTCTCATATCCGCACCGGGCTTACGCCCTTACCTTGTACTTTGTGCTAATTGATGAGCCGTTCGTCCAGAAGCGCCAAGCCTTCCAAAAGGTCAATGGCGTAGGACAGCTGATAGTCATCGGCGCGATTAAGATCGCGGGGTCCATTCGGCACTACCGGCGCGTCCGTCTGCGCTTCATTGGCTCCAGTGGCCCCTCCTTCTCCACCGTTTTCGTTTTCCAAATGCCCCCTGAGGGAGGACTCACTGCGCACACGCCGCCCGTCCTCAACGCGCTCTATCTTTGCCTGCTCGACTTCCAGGTCGGGCTCAATCCCCTTGGCTTGAATGGAATTTCCGGATGGCGTGTAGTAGCGGGCGGTTGTCAGCCGTATGGCGCCTTCACTGCCCAGGGGAATAATGGTTTGCACCGAGCCCTTGCCGAATGAGCGGGTTCCCAAAATTACCGCACGACGATGATCCTGAAGCGCGCCGGCGACAATTTCGGACGCACTTGCGGAACCGCCGTTTATCAAGACAACGACCGGCTTGCCCGTCGCCAAGTCACCCTCGCGCGCGTTATAGCGTTGAATGTCGCCCGCGCGCCGGCCCCGGGTCGAAACGATCTCACCGTGGTCGAGGAAGGCGTCGGATACCGCAATGGCCTGATCCAAAAGTCCGCCTGGATTATTTCTAAGGTCAAGCACGATGCCGTTCAGCTTGTTGCCCAACTTGCCTTGAATATCCTTCATGGCCGCCTTCATGCCAGATTCCGTTTGCTCGTTGAATGTGGTCACGCGGATATAGCCGACACCGCCCTCAACATTATGGCGCACTGATTTGATCTTTATCAGCGCCCGGGTGAGGACAAGCTCGATAGGTTGCTCCGAACCCTCGCGGGCAATGGTAACCTCAATGCTGGAATTCACTGGCCCGCGCATTCGCTCCACGGCCTCCGACAGGGTCATGCCCAGAATAGCTTCGTTGTCCAGGTGTGTAATCAGGTCACCAGGCTGAACTCCGGCGCGCGCTGCCGGCGTATCGTCAATGGGCGTAACAACTCGAACCAAGCCGCCCTCCATGGTGACTTCCAGCCCCAAGCCGCCAAACTCACCGCGGGTCTGCACCTGTATTTCCCGGTAGACATCCGGGTTCATGTAACTGGAGTGTGGGTCGAGGGACGACAACATGCCGTTGATGGCCGCTTCAACGGCGTCGGCGTCGCCCACCTCTTCGACATAGTCTGAACGGACGCGTTCGAACACGTCGCCGAACAGATTAAGTTGACGGTAGGTTTCGGAACTGGCGGCGGCGCCCTCCGAAGTCCATCCTGTTGAAGCGAGGGCGATGAAAACCAAAAGCGCTAAAATTCTAAGAAGCATTATCCACTAACCTTTCGTTCACTCGCTGCCAACCAGGGCAGCGGGTTAATTGGTTCATTTTTTCGCCGAAGCTCCACATACAGCGAAGGTCTTTCCGCCGCACCGTTCTTCTGCCGGCTGAGGCCCATCTGGCCAACCGGCTCTCCAGCTAGTAACCACTGTCCCACAACGCCGTTGATACGGGACATGCCTGCAAGAAGGCTATGATATCCTTCGCCGTGCGCGATGATCAAGAGTTGCCCGTAGCCACGAAAGGGCCCGGCGAAGAGAATTTGGCCGTCGTAGGGCGTGACGACCTGGGCGTATTCCCTTGTTTCCACAGTGATTCCCTTGATTGGCAGCCCCGAGGCGTCATTTTCGCCAAAGCGGCGCAAAATCCGGCCTCTGACCGGTAGGGGCAATTTGCCTCGGGCCGTGCTGAAGGGCCGGACGCCGGATGGGGGCAGTGACAACTTGGCCGTGCGGCGGGGCGACCGCGATTTTGCCGCCTCCTTCGCCCGTTTGCCGGCGCTGTCCTGCAGCCGTTCAATAAGATCGCGAAGGTCTTGTGCCTTGGCGGCCAATTGGGAAAGGCGGCGATTTTCCTTTGCGGCGTCGGCTCGTATCCGTTTTTCCTCACCTTCCTTGAGCTTAAGCAGATGATCAATTTCCAGCCGCTGTCCGTGGAGCTGGCTGGTGGTTTCGGCCACGCGGTTGCGCTTGAGGGCGATTTCCCCGCGCACTTTGTCCAGCGCCGCGATTTCCTCACCCAATTGCCGGGCGTCGGTTTCCAATTCCGGCACCAATTGCCCCAATAGGGAGGCGCTTCGCACGGTATCCAAAGGTGTGCCGGGGTGGACCAGCAGGGCGGAGTCCGGTTGGCGGCTCAGCCGCTGTAATGCAGCTAGAGTGTCGAGAAGTTCGTTGCGGCGCTTTTCCAGGGACTTCGTCCGCACCCGTTCAAGCGCGGTCAGATCGTCGAGCCGCGTCTCCAGGTAATCAAGCTCTTCCTCCTTGCTCTGAACCTTGGCGGCAGCGGCAACCAGTTGCGACCGCAACTCCCTGGCTTCCTTCTTGGTGCGGTCAATATTCTCCCGCAATTCCTGTTGCTGCTCTTCGCCTTTCTCGATTTCGGCTTCGATGGATTCAAGCCGCTGTGCGGCATCATCGGAAGTGTCAACGGCCGCTGGAGATTCGCCCGTGCCGACAAAGGTCAGAAGCGCGAACGCGCACCCCAGGCTGATCGCAAGTTGCGCGACTATATGTCTGGTCGAAGGCTTTTGCGGACGGCAGCGCATACAACTAACGTCCGGCGGCCGAAGATGCCGTTGGCGAGGGTGCAATAAGAGATGTGCCGGTCATCTCCGGCGGTTGGGGCAATCCAAGCAGGGTCAATAAAGTTGGCCCCACATCGGCGAGGCGCCCGCTATTAAGCTGAACGTTTTCCGTCGGCCCGGCAGCCAGGACCAAAGGCACCAGACAAGTCGTATGTGCGGTGTGGGGTTGGTCCTGGTCCCGCATCATTTCCACGTTGCCATGGTCGGCGGTAATCAGTAGGGCGCCTCCGGCACGCTCCACGGCCTGGCTGAGCCGGCCCAAACAGGCGTCGATGCAAGCCACGGCCTTGATGGCCGCCTCCATGATGCCGGTGTGGCCGACCATATCCGGGTTGGCGTAGTTGACGACGATGAAATCGTATTCGCCGGAATCCACGGCCTCGACCAATTTGTCCGTGACTTCCGGCGCCGACATTTCCGGTTGCAGGTCATAGGTCGCTACCTTGGGGGAGGGCACCAGCACGCGATCCTCGCCGTCGAAAACCAGCTCCCGCCCGCCGTTGAAAAAGAAAGTGACATGGGCGTATTTCTCGGTCTCGGCGATGCGCAGTTGCCGCATACCCGCGCCGGAGATCACCTCGCCCAAGCCCTTGTCCACGGGGACGGTTGCAAACAGCGTCGACATGTACTTGTTCAGTTCGGCGCCATATTCGGACATGCCGCAGGCGGCGGCAAAGTCGATGGGGCGGCTTCGGGCAAAGCCATCGAACTCCGGGTCTATCAAGGCGCTCAATAGCTGGCGCACGCGGTCGGCCCGGAAGTTGGCCATGAGAAGGCCGTCGCCGTCCGCCATGCCCTGATATCCGGCAATCACCGTGGGTGTGACGAATTCATCCGTGGTGCCGGTCCCGTAGGAATCTTCTATGGCGCGGAGGGCATCGGTGGCGGTTCCGCCCTCGCCCTGGACAAGCGCCCGGTAGGCTTTTTCCACGCGCTCCCAGCGGCGATCCCGGTCCATGGCCCAATAACGCCCGGCGAGTGTTGCCAGGCGCACCGTTGACGGCAGGTCGCCGATGGCCTCGAGGAAGTCGGATACAAACCCAAGTGCGCTTTCAGGCGGTGTGTCGCGGCCGTCCAAGAAAGCGTGGATGGCCACGGGTACACCGCGTTCGGAGACGGCGCGGGCCAGCGCCGCCATGTGGCCCTGATGGGAATGCACACCACCGGGCGAGACCAGCCCCATCAAATGGCAGGTACCACCGCCTGAGACCAGCGCCTCGGTCATCTCCTTTAGGGCCGAGTTGCCGGCCAGTTCACCGGAATCCACAGCGTCGTCGATGCGCGGCAGGTCCTGCAAAACAACCCGTCCGGCGCCCAAATTCGTGTGGCCAACTTCGGAATTGCCCATCTGCCCGGGCGGCAGGCCGACCTCGAGGCCCGACGTTTCAAGGGCCGCCCGTGGGCAGTCCTCCAACATGCGGTCCCAGACCGGCGTCTCGGCCGCTGTAATGGCATTATGATCGGCCTCGGCGCGCTGGCCCCAGCCGTCCAGGATGCACAACACCACGGGGCGGGGTCTGGCGGCGGAAATGGGCAGTGAGTCACTCATGGCAAGGATGCATATTACATCAGGGGGCGCGGTTAAAGCGTCTCCAACATAGCACCTCAATCATTTGATTTTATTATTGTTTTTCGCCAAGAAACTCGGCCATTGCGGTCTGTGCAGCCTCTGCCTCGGCCACTATGGCGGTCGGCACGGGATCGCTGCGGTTCTTCTGCTCGTAAACCCTGAAGCCCGCTTGTTGATAGAGCTGCAGGGCCTTGGGGTGATCCAGGTCGCAGGTGTCGACGAGGACGCGGCTGGTGGCCCCAGTCCAGGCGGTATCCACAGCCCAATTGAGCAGGTACCAGCCGAGACCACGGCCGATGAATTTGGGCCTGAGGCCAAAGTAAAAGATTTCCACTTCACCCGGGGTCTTGCGGTCCAGTTCGACGTATCCGGCGGGCACGCCCTCGGCGTAAAGCACATAAACATGGATATCCGGATCGCCGATGGCGGCGGCGAGGGTTGCATCATCCATGACCCGGCGCTCCCACCACAGCCAGGGCCTACCGACGCCGTTGTAAAGGAAACGATAGAAAGAGACGCTTGGTTCCTCCATGCGCAAAATCGCCAGTTTGCCCGGCGGCAGGGGCACCGATGGCCGTGTCGGTTTTTCCGTCATCTCCAGGTAAGTGACGACGCTTTTGACGTTGGTGGTTTCTACATTGTTACTCGACATTTCTAGTCCCGGTGATAGGGGTGGCCGGCCAAAATGCTGGAGGCCCGGTAAAGCTGTTCCGCCAGCATGACCCGTGCCAGCATATGCGGCCAAGTCATGGCCCCCAGGGAAAGTTTCAATTGCGCCCGCGCGCGAATGTCGTCGGTGTGACCATCGGCGCCGCCGATCAGAAAAGCAACCTCGCGCTGGCCTTCGTCCTGCCACCGTGACAATTGTTCGGCAAAGGCGCGGCTGTCCATGGTCTTGCCTTTCTCGTCCAATGCCACGGTCACAGCCTTTTGGGGCGTGGCTTCCAAAAGCAATTTGGCCTCGCGGGCCTGGCGCGCGGCGCCTTTTACGGAACGGCGCTCGTCGATTTCCTTGAGCGTGACCTGCCAGGGCAGGCGCTTGACGTAACTGTCATAAAGTTTGGCTTCAGGGTCGCCGGCGGATGCCCGGCCGACGGCCACAATAATCAGGCGCATATTATTTCCGCCCTTAAACTGCCGCCTGGCCACCCTGATGAAAGTCGTTCAGGTTCATGGCCCACATCTTTTCCAGGTTATAGAACTCTCTGACCTCGGGGCGGAAGACATGCACGATGATGTCACTGGCGTCCACGAGGACCCAGTCGTTTTGCGGCATGCCCTCGATCTTGCAGGGACCGAAACCACCGGCCTTGACGCGCTCCGACAGATGGCGGGCAATTGCCCCCACGTGACGGTCCGACCGCCCGGTGGCGATCAGCATAAAGTCGGCGATGGACGTCTTGCCTTCCAGGTCGATGGAGACAATGTCCAGGGACTTATCGTCTTCAAGGGAGTTCTTAACCAAGTCGTGGAGTCGCTCGACGGATTCGGGAATCGATTTACTTTTCCTAGCGATGAGTACTCACTCCATTCAATGGTCGCAAATAGGGTCTGTCAAACTACTACTTCTTTCTTGCCGCCCTTAGGGCGGTTGCGCTTGCCGGATGAACGGGGCCGCGAACAAATCCCCAGGCCGGTGGGCGCCGCGCCGCCAAGGCCGTGGCCTTTATCCTTTGCATCTTATAGCGGTGAGATGCGAGGCCCGCCAGCGCCCTAAAAGCATAAGGATGCCGGTCGAAAATCGCAATGGGTAGGGTCTGGAATATCTCTGTCCAGCGCCGCCAGTGGGAGATTTGCGCCAAGTTATCCGCACCCATGAGCCAGACAAAGGTAACGCCCGGGTAGCGGGCTTTCAGCCGTTTCACGGTATCCACCGTATAGCGGGTGCCAAGGCGGGACTCCAGGTCACTCACCCGGATGCGCGGGTGCCTTGCCGCTTGCCGGGCGCTGGCCAACCGGTCCGCCAGATTGGCCATGCCGCCGGTTGGTTTGAGCGGGTTCTGCGGCGATACCAGCCACCAGACTTGATCGAGCTTGAGCCGTCTCAAGCCCAGAAGGCTGATATGGCGATGTCCGTCGTGAGCCGGATTGAAAGATCCCCCCAACAGGCCGACCTTAAGGCCGCGTCGAATTCTGGGGCCGAACATATTACGCCTTCAGGGCCGGGTCTGGCCGCTGCCCCGGACCACGTACTTGAAGGTCGTGAGTTGTTCCACGCCCACGGGCCCGCGGGCATGCAGCCGGCCGGTAGAAATGCCGATTTCCGCGCCCATGCCGAACTCGCCGCCGTCGGCGAATTGTGTCGAGGCATTATGCATTACGATGGCGCTGTCCACTTCGTTGAGGAATTGCGCCGCGCGCTCGGCATTTTCCGTGACAATGGATTCCGTATGGTGGGAAGAGTGTTGTGCAATGTGCGAGATCGCGCCATCCACGCCGTCCACCAACGCCACGGAAATAATGGCGTCGAGATATTCCGTATCCCAGTCCTCGGGGCTTGCCGGCAACAAGCGATTGTCAATGAGCCGTGCCGCTTCGTCGCCGCGCACTTCGCACCCGGCCTCCACAAGGTCGGATACCACAGGAGGCAAAATTTTCGCGGCCACATCTTGATCCACCAGAAGCGTCTCGGCGGCGCCACAAATGCCGGGACGGCGCATTTTGGCGTTGACGGATATTTCCCGCGCCATGTCCGCATCCGCATCGTTATCCAGATAGACGTGGCAGATGCCTTCCAGGTGAGCGATCACCGGCACCTTGCTTTCATTCTGCACCCGTTCAACCAGGGACTTGCCGCCCCGGGGCACGATGATGTCAATAAGCTCCGGCCGGGTCAGCATTTCGCCAACGGCGGCGCGGTCACGGGTCGGTACAATCTGTATGGCGGCCTCGGGCAGCCTGGCGGCGCGAAGCCCCTCCATCAGGCAAGCGTGAATCGCCCGGGACGAATAGAAACTGTCGGAGCCCGGTCGCAAAATGCTGGCATTGCTCGACTTCAGGCAAAGCGCGCCGGCGTCCGCCGTCACATTGGGCCGGGCTTCATAGATAATGCCGACGGTGCCGAGCGGCACGCGCACGCGGGAAATTTTCAAGCCGTTGGGGCGGTCCCATTCGGCCATGACATCGCCCACCGGGTCGGCCAGCGCCGCCACATTTTCCAACCCCTTGGCGATGCCCTCGATACGATCCGGGTCCAGAGCCAGGCGGTCCAAAAGGGCAGTGGAGAGGCCCTGATCCCGTCCTGCCTGCAGGTCGGCGGCGTTGGCAGCCAGGATAGCCTCGCTTTGCTGCCGCAAAGCCCCGGCGGCGGCCTCAAGCGCCTTGTTCTTGGCCTCGGTCGGTGCTTGGGCCAGGCTATGGGCGGCTTCCCGCGCGGCTCGGCCAAGCGCCGTCATGGCTGCCGAAATATCGCGGTTGGCCTCCGCTTCCCTCTCAAGCAGGTCGCCCGCCCCTTCGACAGATATGGTTGTTGCCGGTGTCATTGCCTTGCCTGAAACAGCACCAGATCGTCCCGGTGGATCATTTCGTCGCGGCCACGGTAGCCGAGTATGCCTTCTATTTCATCGCTTTTGTGGCCGATGATCAAGCGGGCATCAGCGCTTGAATAGGCGCACAATCCCCGGCCCAATTCAGCCCCGCCGGCCCCGACAACGCTAACCGCGTCACCACGCTGGAAATTGCCCTCGACGGCCGTGACACCAGCGGGCAATAAACTATTGCCGCGCGTGAGCGCCGCATCCGCGCCGCTATCCACCACAAGCTGTCCGGCGGGCTCCAGGCTGCCGCCGATCCATTGCTTGCGCGCGGTTTGCGGGTTCTCGTGGGGCACGAACCAGGTGGCGCGGGCGCCGTCCTCGATAGCCGCGATGGCGTGGGGCACTTTGCCGCTGGCCAGAACCACGTGACAACCGGCAGCCATGGCGATCTTGGCGGCCTTAAGTTTGGTCACCATGCCGCCGCGTCCATATCCGGTACTTGTGCTGCCGGCCATGGCCTCGATCTCCGGCGTGACATCGGCGACCTCGGGCACAAACGATGCCCCGCCGCCCGCCGCCGGATCGGATTCATAAAGCCCGTCCACGTCGGACAAGAGCACCAGACAGTCGGCACTGATCATTTGCGCCACGCGCCCGGCCAGGCGGTCGTTGTCACCGAAACGGATTTCGCTGGTGGCAACGGTATCATTTTCGTTGATGATCGGAATGGCCCGCTGCTGCAACAGAGTATTGAGCGTATTGCGTGCGTTCAGATAGCGCCGTCGTTCTTCCGTGTCACCTATGGTGAGCAGAACCTGGGCCACGGAAACGTCATGCGCTGCCAAGGCTTCCTGGTAGGCGTGGGCAAGGCGAATCTGCCCGGCGGCGGCGGCGGCCTGACTTTCCTCCAGTTTCAAGGCATCGTTGGGCAGGCCCAGAGAATGCCGGCCCAAGGCAATGGCGCCGGACGAGACAATGGCCACATCCTGGCCGCGCCCGGTCAAGCGGGCAAGGTCTTCGGCCAGGGTGCCAAGCCAGGTGTCATCGACGGCGCCGTCACCTTCGCGAATAAGAAGGGACGAGCCGATCTTGACGACCAGGCGGCGGGCTTTGCTGAGGCGATGGGGCATGATCCGGCGCGGTCTCTCTCAGGGCCGCCAGGCGCGGGTTTCGGAGGCGAGGCTGTCTTCGCTCGCGTCCTCGGCGGCAAGGTTATCCATGATTGTCCGCAGCACATCATCCCGGCCTTGTCCCGAGACCGCCGACAGGGCAAGAGCCCTGCTTCCCGCCACGGCGCCGAGCTCCGCGAGCTTTTGCGTAATATCGTCGGCATCCAGGGCGTCGCATTTGTTGGGGGCGACGATTTCCGGCTTTTCATCAAGACCATGGCCGTAGGCCGCCAGTTCGCCACGTATGGTGCGGTAGGCGGCGGCAATGTCTTCCCCGGTGCCGTCGATCAGATGCAGTAGCACGCGGCAACGCTCCACATGTCCAAGGAAGCGGTCGCCCAAGCCCTGTCCTTCGTGCGCGCCTTCTATAAGCCCCGGGATATCGGCCAGTACGAACTCCCGGCCGTCAACAGTTACAACGCCCAGGTTCGGGTGCAACGTGGTGAAGGGATAGTCCGCAATCTTCGGCTTGGCGCGGCTGACGGCCGCCAGAAACGTCGATTTGCCGGCATTGGGCAGGCCCACCAATCCGGCGTCGGCAATGAGTTTCAGGCGCAGCCAGAACCACGCTTCCCGGCCATCGCCGCCGGGAGTGGCGCGGCGCGGCGCCTGATTGGTGGAACTCTTGAAATGGACGTTGCCCTTGCCGCCCTGGCCACCTTCCAGAAGCATGACCTTCTGGCCAACTTCCATCATATCGGCAATCAGTGTCTCCTCGTCGTCGACAATGACCTGGGTGCCGACGGGCAGTCGCAAGGTTATGTCCCTGCCGCTGGCGCCGGTGCGGTTCTGGCCCATGCCGTGCTGACCCGTCTTGGCCTTGAAGTGCTGTTGGTAGCGGTAGTCGATAAGGGTATTCAGGCCGTCCACGCATTCCGCCCAGATGTGGCCGCCGCGCCCGCCGTCGCCGCCATCGGGGCCGCCGAACTCAACATATTTCTCGCGCCGGAAACTGACCACGCCGGCGCCGCCGTCACCGCTTCGGACATATACTTTCGCTTGATCGAGAAATTTCATAATCGTTACCGCTCTCTCAGCGGAATTGTACACTTAGGAGCGCAACCCCGGCAGGGCGGCGGTCAATAAAAATGGATAGCTAAAAGTGGGCCGGTGGATCGCACCGGCCAGGGTCAATTTAGGGGGTCGACCGAAACCACCTTGCGGCCCCTGGTCCGACCGAACGCGACCTTGCCCTCAACCACGGCAAAGATGGTGTGGTCCTTGCCCATGCCGACATTGCGGCCCGGGTGCAGCTTCGTGCCCCGCTGGCGCACAATGATATTTCCCGGAACCACGTGCTCGCCGCCGTACTTCTTGACGCCAAGGCGCCGCCCTTCGGAATCGCGGCCGTTGCGTGAACTGCCACCTGCTTTTTTATGGGCCATGGCTTACTTCTCCTTGCCCTTGGCTTTCGCCGGGGCTTTCTTCTTCGGCGCGGCTTTCTTTTTGGCGGCGGGTTTGTCAGCCGCAGCCTTCTTCTTCGGTGCCGCCTTCGCCTTCGCCTCTGTCTTCTTGGGTGCCGGCTTCTTCGGCGCTGCTTTCTTGGGTGCTGGCTTCGCCTCTGCCTCTGTCTTCTTGGGCTCGGCCGGCGGTTTTGCTTCCGCCTTCTCCGGGGATGCTTTCTTCGCCGCGGCCTTCTTTGGCGCGGCCTGTTTGGCGCCCGGTGTCGCTGCGATGTTCGTCACCCTGAGCACGGTCAAATCCTGACGATGACCCTTGGTGCGGCGGTAGTCCTTGCGGCGCTTTCGCTTGAAGACGATGATCTTGTCTCCACGGCCCTGTTCCAGAACCTCGGCCTGAACCGAGGCGCCGTCCACCAGGGGTGAGCCCACGGTGACCTTATTGCCTTCACCAACCATAAGGACCTGATCCAGGTCGATGTTCTGGCCGGCTTCGCCGCCCAGTTTTTCGACCTTGATAATGTCGTCCTTGGCGACTTTGTACTGCTTGCCGCCGGTTTTGATCACTGCGAACATTGTTTGACTGCCTAGTGGTACTTGACTGCCTGGAGTTGGGTCGGGGCCAGGGGCCGGTCATGGCCGGGCCTCTGATCAGGGGCCGGACTATAGCGCCGAAGCCGGTTCTGTCAACGGGTTTCGGGCCGGTTTCGGCGGGTTTATTGGCGGATTTCGGGGGGATTCAGTGGGTTTTCGCAGGCCGGTAGCGCGGCGCGCCGACCCGGCCTATTCGACGGGCTGGCAAATCATACGATTTGGCCTTGGGCCGAGGCGATGCGGGACAGGGTGCCAAGGGCGGGCAGGTAGTCGGGCGAGACCTCGAGGGCCGCCTCGGCGGCGTCGGCGGCTTCGCCGAGCCGGAAGTTCTCCAGCAGGATAGTGGCCAGGTTGTTCCACACGTGGGGCTGGGTCGGGTTGAAGATCAAGGAGCGCCGGAGCAGGCTCTCGGCCTCCTCGGCGTTGCCGGCCAGACGCTCGAAGACCCCCAGAACCTGCAGGGTGTCGGCGTGGGCCGGATCCTCCCGCAGAAAGCGGCGGCAGATGATAATGGCCTGGTCCAGATCGCCGGTCTTGTGGGCCTCAAGG
>CAYOOG010000061.1:0-14436 GCA_964405515.1 uncultured Alphaproteobacteria bacterium
GCCGTTGTCGTCGATGTTCTCGTGCGCGCCTGTCGCCTATATCCGGCGGGTTATGGCCTGCTCGACTTGGCTGCCCTCGAAGGCCTGCCGGAGGAGGGCACCAAGCGGCTGCTGGTTCGCCTGCTGTTGTCTGTCGGTGGTGGAATTTATCCTCCCCGGCGCGAACGTCTTGAGCGTTTGCACCGGAACCTGTTTGGCTCATCGCGTCCGGGCGCAAAGACCTTGGCGGGGTGCCGTATCGTGCCGCTGTCCCCCGGTGTTGAGGGCATGGCCCGTCCCGTCCTGATTTGCCGGGAGCCTCGGGCGGCTGGCCAAAGCGTGTTCCTAGCCATCGGCGAGAGGGGCCGCTGGGACGACCGCTTCTCACTTTCCCTCTCGGGCGGGCGTCAGATCCTCAAGCGCAGGTGGCAGGTCCGGCGTCTTGGCCGGGAGGGCTGGCAACAAGTGGTTGGCGAAGCACCGGCCCTTCGCGACCGTTCCATTCCGGGGGCGATTCCAGCCGCCGCGCGGTCCGCCATGCCGGCTCTTTGGGACCGGAAGGGCATTGTATGCGTGCCGCACCTTGGATTTCAGCGACCGGAAAAAAGCGGCAAGTACCCGATCCTGACGGCGGTTTTTTCCCCGGCACAACGGCTAACACCGTGAAATTGATGGATTTTCCGCTTGTTTCCTGCGGTGTCAGTACTATTTAAACTATGAAAGGTGAAAATGGCGTGGTTATCCGCTAGGCTTCTATGCCTTGGCAGAGGCGGATAGCCTTGGTTTGTCGTGCATGGATAGGTTTTCAACGTGAATAAATTTGGACGGAATCTGGCCCTTTGGGTGATCATCGCGCTTCTGTTGGTTGCCCTGTTCAATATGTATCCGAGTGCGCGGGGCCCAAGCACGACGCTGGCATTTTCTGATTTTCTCGCCGAGGTCGAGTCCGGCAACGTTGCCGAGGTCACAATCCAGGGCGATTCAATCAAGGGCAGCTATTCCGACGGACGGCCTTTCACGACTTACGCACCCAACGATCCCAATCTGGTACAGAAGCTGAACGAAAGGGGTGTGCGCATCAGCGCCGCGCCGGAAGACGAGGGCATGCTCTCCAGCATGCTGGTTTCCTGGTTCCCCATGCTGCTGCTGATCGGCGTCTGGATCTTCTTCATGCGCCAGATGCAATCGGGCGGCGGCAAGGCCATGGGCTTTGGCAAATCCAAGGCGCGACTGCTTGGCGAGCGGCAGGGCCGCGTCACCTTCGATGACGTCGCGGGCGTGGACGAGGCCAAGGAGGAGCTTGAGGAGATCGTCGACTTCCTGAAGGCGCCTCAGAAATTCCAGCGGCTCGGCGGGCGGATTCCGAAGGGTGCGTTGTTGGTGGGCCCGCCCGGCACCGGCAAAACCCTTCTGGCCCGGGCCATCGCCGGGGAAGCCAACGTGCCCTTCTTTACGATCTCGGGCTCCGATTTTGTCGAAATGTTTGTCGGCGTCGGCGCCAGCCGGGTGCGTGACATGTTCGAACAGGCCAAGAAGAACGCGCCCTGCATTGTCTTCATCGACGAGATTGATGCTGTCGGCCGGCACCGGGGCGCGGGCCTTGGCGGCGGTAACGACGAGCGCGAACAGACCCTCAACCAGTTGCTGGTGGAGATGGACGGCTTTGAATCGAACGAGGGCGTCATTCTGTTGGCGGCGACCAACCGGCCGGACGTACTCGACCCGGCGCTGTTGCGCCCCGGCCGCTTCGACCGTCAGGTCGTGGTGCCCAACCCCGATATCCTCGGCCGCGAAAAAATTCTCAAGGTCCATATGCGCAAGGTGCCTCTGGCGCCGGATGTGGAGCCGAGAACCATAGCTCGTGGGACCCCCGGTTTTTCCGGCGCCGATTTGGCGAATCTGGTGAACGAGGCGGCGCTTTTGGCGGCGCGTAAGGGCCGTCGCGTGGTGGCCATGGCGGAATTGGAAGAGGCCAAGGATAAAGTCATGATGGGGGCGGAGCGGCGCTCCATGGTGATGAGCGAGGAAGAAAAACTGCTGACCGCCTATCACGAAGGCGGCCACGCCCTGGTGGCCCTGCATTGCCCGGTATCAGACCCCATTCACAAGGCGACGATTATCCCCCGTGGCCGGGCGCTGGGCATGGTCATGCGTTTGCCCGAACGCGATCAGCTTTCGCTGTCTAAGGATAAGCTTGAGACCGACATCGCCGTCGCCATGGGTGGGCGTGTCGCGGAAGAAATGAAATTCGGACTCGAAAAGGTCACCTCCGGCGCGTCCCAGGACATCGAACAGGCGACGAAGATGGCGCGGGCCATGGTCACCCGCTTCGGCATGAGTGATGAGTTGGGTTTGGTCAGCTACGGCAGCAACGAGGAAGAAGTCTTCCTCGGCCATTCGGTCACCCGTCAGACCAATATTTCCAATTCCACGGCCAAGGTCATCGACGACGAGGTTCGTCGCATTATCGACGAGGGTCTTGGGCGTGCTCGCAAGATATTGAGCGAGAATGAAAAGAATCTTCACGCCATTGCCGATGGCCTGATCGAATACGAAACCCTGAGCGGCGACGAAATCGCCGCCATTTGCAGGGGCGAGACCATCCACAGGGAGGAGGCAGAGGAGCCGCCCACGGATGACGCACCGTCCTCCTCGGTGCCGGAAAGCGGCGCGTCGGATGAATCCGGCCCGGCCTCGCCGCCCCACCCGCAACCCAGCTCTTAAGTCATTTGACAAACCAAGGTCTGCCGCAGCGACTGGCGCCGGGTGGAAAGCTGTATCTTGAGCCAACCGGTTTGCTCGGCGGTTCGGCGGCCCGGCATTGGCTGGAAGCCGGCGAGGCCATGCTCCTTGCCGGTGGCCCCACGGCCTTCAGCGCCTGCCGTCTCTACCATCGTGATGCCAAGGGGGATGTCGGCTGTTACCGCGCCCCTCTTGGAGGCTTGCGCGACTGGGCCGGGGGGCTCGATGGGGGCGAGGCGGATTGTATCGCGTTGTGGCTTGAGCGCCTGAGCGCCCCGCGGCCCGGAATTCCTTGGCCCGGCGGATTACTTTCCTGGGAGCAACCATTAATCATGGCGGTAGTGAATGTCACGCCCGATAGTTTTTCGGACGGCGGCGAGCACCTTGAACCTAAAGCCGCTATCGAGCGGGGCCTGGCCTGCGTCGCCCAAGGCGCGCACATCATCGATATCGGCGGCGCCTCGGCCCGCCCCGGCGCCACAGCCATATCTGTGGCCGAAGAACTGGCCCGCGTGATCCCGGTAATCGAAGGTCTGGCGGATTGCGGCGTACCCCTGTCCATCGATACATGTCGTGCCGAGGTCATGGCCGCCGCCCTAGATGCCGGCGCGGCAATCATCAATGACATTACGGCGTTGAACGGTGACCCAGACAGCCTCGGCGTGGCCGCCGGTCGTCTGGCGCCGGTCGTGCTCATGCACATGCTGGGGGAGCCCGGCACCATGCAGAACGATCCCGAATATGATCACGCCCTATTGGATGTTTATGACGCCCTCGAGACCCGCGTGGCGGCCTGTGAAGACGCGGGACTGCCCCGGCGCTTGATTTCCATCGACCCGGGTATCGGCTTCGGAAAGACGGCGGCGCATAATATGCAGCTCTTGAACGGTCTTGGCCTGTTCCACGGTCTTGGTTGTTCCATCGTTCTTGGCGTCTCGCGAAAATCGTTTATCGCCGCGCTGTGCCGTGGCGAGGAAGCAAGCGACCGCCTGGGTGGCTCGCTGGCGGCTGCCCTGGCCGGGGTTTCCGCCGGTGTCCAGGTCCTGCGCGTCCACGACGTCGCTGAAACCCGTCAAGCCCTTGAAATCAGGGCGAAAATTGCTTTTGGCGACGAACTGGCGTAGGCTCCGCGAGCCTGTTAGAATCGCCGGCCCCCATTGTTCTTGATGTCTTTTTGATATGACGCGTAAGTATTTCGGCACAGACGGTATCCGTGGCACGGCCAACCTCGAGCCCATGATGGCGGAGGTGGCCCAGCGGGTCGGCATGGCCGCGGGCCGGTATTTCCGGCGCGGCGACCATCGCCACCGCGCGGTCATCGGCAAGGATACCCGGCTTTCCGGTTACATGCTGGAGCCGGCCTTGACCTCGGGGCTGATTTCCGCCGGCATGGATGTGGTTCTGGTCGGCCCGCTGCCGACGCCGGCCATCGGCATGCTCACGACCTCGCTACGCGCCGATATCGGCGTCATGCTTTCGGCGTCCCACAACCCCTATCACGACAACGGTATTAAGCTCTTCGGTCCGGACGGCTACAAGCTGTCCGACGAAGTTGAGCTGGCCATTGAGGAACTGATGGCGGCCGGTAATGGCGAGGGCTTGGCGGCGCCGGATAAGCTGGGGCGGGCCCAGCGTCTTGACGATGCCCAGGGCCGGTACATTGAATTCGTCAAGAGCACCTTCCCGAAATCCATTCGGCTTGACGATCTGAAGATCGTTGTTGATTGCGCCCACGGCGCCGCCTACAAAGTTGCGCCCACGGTGCTTTGGGAACTCGGTGCCGACGTCGTGCCGATTGGCGTCACGCCCGATGGTTTCAATATCAATGATGGTTGCGGTTCGACCTCGACCGAGGCCATGCAATCCGCCGTCGTGGCCAACGGCGCGGATATCGGCATCGCGCTCGACGGTGACGCCGACAGGGTGATTATCGCCGACGAAAACGGCGAGGTTCTGGATGGCGATCAGCTTATGGCCTGTATCGCCGAATATTGGCACACCGCCGGCTTACTGAGCGGCGGCGGCGTGGTCTCGACCATAATGTCAAACCTGGCCCTGGAACGTTACGTCGAAGGACTTGGGCTTTCGTTCGTTCGCACCCAGGTCGGCGACCGTTATGTGGGCGAGCATATGCGGCAACACGGATTCAACCTGGGTGGTGAGAAGTCGGGCCACATTATACTTTCGGATTTTGCCACGACGGGCGACGGCCTTATGGCTGCCTTGCAGATCATGGCGACGGTTCTCTTGACCGACAAGCCGGTGAGCGAGGTCTGCCGCAGCTTCGAGCCCTTGCCACAGATATTGCGGAACGTGCGCATAAACGGCGGCGCGCCCATGGAGGACAAAGCCGTCAAGGCGGCCGTCGCGGACGCGGAGAAACGTTTGGGTGACGGCGGTCGGCTGCTGATCCGGCCATCGGGAACAGAGCCGCTCATTCGCGTCATGGTCGAGGGCGAGGATCCTGACCTTGTGGCCAGTCTGGTGGACGATATCGCCGGCGCGGTCGAGCGTGCCGCCGGTTAGTTGCCCGCGGACCGTGATCCGTATCCCATGACAGCCCGTCTTCTCACCGTTGCCGGCTCGGATTCCTCGGGCGGTGCAGGGATTCAGGCGGACATCAAGACGGCGACGGCGCTGGGCGTGTATAGCGCCTCGGCGATCACCAACATCACCGCGCAGAACACCTTGGGCGTCGAGGAAATCCTGCCCCTTCCCGCCGAAACGGTGGCGCGCCAGATGTCGGCGGTGCTCCGGGATATCGGCGCCGATTGCATCAAGACCGGTATGCTGGGCAGTACCGAGATCATTATCGCTGTGGCGGAAACCATTGCGGCGGACGCGCCTGACGCGCCGCTGGTTGTCGACCCGGTGATGCGCGCGGGCACGGGCGCCGCCTTGATGGACGAGGACGTCGTCGCCACGCTCAAGGAACGGCTCATCGTCCGCGCCACACTGATCACGCCCAATGTGCCCGAGGCCGAGATGCTGTCGGGGCGCCGGATCAGCTCGCCCGAGGATATGATGGAGGCGGCCCGCTTGCTTGCCGAGGCCGGCCCGGCGGTACTGCTCACCGGCGGGCACCTGCCGGGCGACGATATGGTCGATGTGCTGGCGACAGGCGACAAGGCCGTGGTCCTGAAGGCAGCAAGGCTACCCGGTGGCGGTTGGCACGGCACCGGCTGCACCCTCGCCAGTGCCGCCGCCTGCGGCCTGGCCCAGGGCATGGCGCTTGAAAACGCGATCGAGAGGGCGCGGGCCTACGTGCGCCAGGCCATCGAATCGGCGCCGGGGCTCGGAGGCGGCGACGGCCCCCTCGGTCACACAAGGGATGGAAAGCCCAAACGGCCCTAAAAGGTGGCCTCGGGCGCCGTTTTTCGGGGTCAATAAGGCATTGACATTACAAGTAGGGTTTCTAGTATCCGCACGTTTCTCACTAGCCAGAAATTGGCGGTTTTCCGCTGAAAGGATGACCTGGAATGCAGCCCGACGCACCCCAGGCGGTTGCGCTTCCGGCCGAGCGCCCCGGCTCGCCGTTTTTCTCCTCCGGTCCCTGCGCCAAGCGGCCGGGGTGGACCAGTGCTGCCCTGGCGGATGCTTGCGTGGGCCGGTCGCATCGCTCAAAGCCCGGCAAGGCGAAATTGGCGGAGGCCATTGATCGCACCAAAGCCGTCCTCGGACTGCCGGAGGATTATCTCGTGGGTATCGTCCCGGCCTCGGACACCGGAGCGGTTGAAATGGCCCTTTGGTCGCTGCTCGGCGCCCGTGGCGTTGATATTCTGGCCTGGGAGAGCTTCGGCAGCGGCTGGGCAACGGACGTGCTCAAGCAGCTCAAGCTTGATGATGTGCGGGTCTTGGAGGCCGATTACGGCGAACTGCCGGATCTTGCTCAAGTGGACCCGGCGCGCGACCTTGTGTTCACCTGGAACGGCACAACATCCGGCGTGCGCGTGCCGGACGGCAACTGGATCGCGGCCGATCGCGGCGGCCTTACCATCTGCGACGCCACGTCGGCGGTGTTCGCCATGGAACTGCCCTGGGATAAATTGGACGTTGTAACTTACTCCTGGCAGAAGGTTCTCGGTGGCGAGGGCGCGCACGGCATGTTGATCCTGAGCCCTCGGGCGGTGGAGCGGCTGGAGTCCTACACGCCACCCTGGCCCTTGCCGAAGATTTTCCGCCTCACCAAGGGCGGCACGCTGATCAAGGGCATCTTCGGCGGGGCCACCATCAACACGCCCTCCATGCTCTGTGTCGAAGATTATCTCGACGCCATGAAGTGGGTGGAGGAATTGGGCGGCCTGGAGGCAATGATTTCCCGCAGCGCCGCCAATTTCAAGGTCATTGACGACTGGGTAGGTACTTCCGATTGGGCTGATTTTCTGGCCCGCGACCCGGCGACCCGGTCCTGCACCTCGGTATGTCTGAAGATCGTTGATCCGTGGTTTGAAAGTCTGGCCGAGGAAGAAAAGCCCTTGGTGGCAAAAAGCCTCGCCGGCCTGTTAGAGAAGGAGGGTGTGGCCTATGATATCGGCAGCTACCGGGACGCACCGCCGGGCTTGCGGGTCTGGGCCGGGGCGACGGTGGAGAGTGAAGATTTGAGGGCCTTGTTGCCGTGGCTGGACTGGGCTTATGCCGAGGCTAAATCGGCTGGTAGCTAGTGTATTGCGCCACGGGCGGGGTGGCGCGGGTAAGACGAGGATAGAGTAATGGTCAAAGTACTGATTTCGGACAAGATGAGCCCGCTGGCGGCCGAGGCTTTTCGTCAACGAGGCATAGACGTTGACGAAAAAGTCGGCATGTCCGAGGAAGAGCTCGTCGCTTGCATTGGCGAGTATGATGGCTTGGCCATCCGTTCGGCGACCAAGGTCACGGATAAAGTGATCGCGGCGGCGGACAACCTCAAGGTCATCGGGCGGGCCGGTATTGGCGTGGACAATATTGATAGTCCGGCGGCGACCGCGCGCGGCATCGTGGTCATGAACACGCCTTTCGGAAATTCCATTACGACGGCCGAGCACACCATGGGGATGATGTTCGCCCTCGCTCGGCAAATTCCCGCCGCCGACCGTTCCACTCAGGCCGGCAAGTGGGAAAAGTCCCGCTTCATGGGTGTCGAGCTGACGGGCAAAACCCTGGGCATTATCGGTTGCGGCAACATCGGTGCTATCGTTGCCGAGCGGGCGAAGGCCCTGCACATGAAAATCGTCGCGTATGATCCTTATTTGTCCAGCGAGCGAGCCGCCGACCTGGGCGTGACAAAAGTGGATTTGGATAGTCTGTTGGGGAGGTCCGACTTCATCACGCTGCACACGCCTTTGAACGACGCCACGCGCGGCATCATCGACAGACAAGCAATTGATAAGATGAAGCCTGGTGTTCGCATTATCAATTGCGCCCGCGGCGGCTTGGTGGTCGAGGCGGATCTGAAGGCCGCCCTGGAATCAGGCCAGGTGGCGGGGGCGGCGCTCGACGTTTTTTCAGAGGAGCCGGCCAAGGAAAACATTTTGTTCGACGTTGAGGGTATGGTGGCAACCCCGCACCTCGGTGCCGCCACGACGGAGGCCCAGGAAAACGTGGCCCAACAGGTTGCCGAGCAGATTTCGGACTATTTGCTGGACGGCTCGGTGACCAATGCGCTGAATCTGTCGCCTGTAAGCGCCGAAGAAGCGCCCAAGCTTCAACCCTATATGAAGCTGGCCGAACAACTTGGAAGCTTTGCCGGGCAGATCACTGAAAGCGGACTGGTCGAAGTTACCATCGAGTATCAGGGCCAGGTGGCGGAATTGAATACGCGGCCTCTGACGGCATTGGTGCTGCAGGGGCTGCTCTCGCCGCTGTTGGATTCCGTCAACATGGTCAACGCGCCGCTGATCGCCAAGGAACGCAATATCAAAGTAACGGAATCGATGAGCGACGGCACCGGCGATTACCACACCTTCGTTTGCTTGACGGTCATCACCGAGAATCAAAAACGGCAGGTGGGCGGAACTCTTTTTGCGGATCATAAGCCGCGTATCGTCCACGTTCGCGGTATTAACGTGGAGGCCGAATTGTCGGAGCATATGTTGTATACTTCGAACGAAGACAAGCCCGGCTTTATCGGTATGCTCGGGAGCATATTGGGTGAGGCGAAAATCAATATCGCGACCTTTCACCTGGGACGCGCCGCCAAGGGCGGCGAGGCACTGGCTCTTGTATCAGTCGACCAGCCGGTCCCGGAATCGGTGCTTTCTAAATTGCGCGGAATTCCCGAGGTGAAAAAGGCCAAGGCGCTTTCCTTCAACATGTAAGAACACGAGGCTGGTCCGGACAAGTGTCATGAACGAGAAACACGACGCCGCTTTGCTGCCCCAGGGGCTGCATGACGACCTAATGCCCGAGGCGGAAGCCGAGGGCAGGGTTACCCATGACCTTTTGTCGACATTCGCCGCCCACGGCTACGATCGCGTAAAGCCGCCGCTGCTGGAATTCGAGGAAGCGCTGCTGGCGGGGCCGGGGGGCGCCAAGGCGACGCAAATGTTCCGGCTTATGGATCCTTTGTCCCAGCGCATGATGGCCATCCGGAATGATATGACGCCGCAAATTGCGCGCATCGCGGCGACCCAGCTTGCCGACGCGCCGCGGCCCCTGCGTTTGTGCTACGGCGGGCAGGTGGTCAAGGTCAAAGGCAGCCAGGTGCACCCCGAACGTCAATTTACCCAGGCCGGCGCGGAGCTGATAGGCTCCGGGCAAAGGGCGGCTGATGTCGAAATTATCCTGCTGGCGGCGGAATCCCTGAGTGCGGCGGGTGTTCAGAACCTGTCCATCGACCTCACGCTACCGCCCCTTGTTCCGGCGATTTGCAAAGCTTACGGCTTGAACGGCGAGCTTACCAAGGCGGCCAGACAGGCGCTGGACGCAAAGGACGCGGCTGCCTTGAAGGACGGCTTCGAAGATGCCGGCCCGATCCTCGCCGGCCTGTTGGAGGCCCTGGGCCCGGTTGACGGCGCGCTCAAGTCCTTTGAAAGCCTTGATCTTCCGGATGCCGTGGCCGATTTGAGAAGCAACCTCTTGGAGATTGTCGAATTGGTCAGGGCGGCGGCGCCCGACCTGACTTTGACCATGGATCCGGGCGAGTACCGTGGCTTCGAGTATCAGACGGGCGTGTGTTTTAGTTTTTTCTCCCACGACAGCCACGTCGAACTGGGGCGGGGCGGGCGCTATACTATTGGCCCCACGGGCGATGGTGACGGAGAGACCGCGACCGGATTCACCATCGAAGTGGATTCTCTGATGCGTGCCATTGGGTCCGGTGGCGCCCGGCTTGATATTCGCAAATTGTACCTGCCCTATGGCACCTCTCCGGCACAAGGCGCGCGTATGCGCGCCGAAGGCTGGCGCACGGTTTCCGGTCTGGAGCCGACGGATGATTCGGACTCCGCCGCACGGACCCTTGGCTGTTCACACCTGTTGCAAAATACCGAGGTCGTGGAAGCTGTAAAGAAAGCCTAAAAGGAAAGTCACGTCGACATGACAAACGTAGTGGTGGTTGGCTCCCAGTGGGGCGACGAGGGAAAAGGCAAGATCGTTGATTGGCTTTCGGAGCGTGCCGATGTCGTGGTGCGTTTCCAAGGCGGCCATAATGCCGGCCACACCCTGGTCGTCGACGGCGAGGTCTACAAACTGAGCCTAATGCCCTCGGGTATCGTGCGCCCCGGAAAATTGTCGGTTATCGGCAGCGGCGTCGTCGTCGATCCTTGGGCTCTGGTGGATGAGATTGCGCGATTGCAGGCGCAAGGCGTCGAAATCTCACCGGACAATCTGGTTATCGCCGAAAACGCCGTGCTGATTCTGCCTTTTCATGGCGAATTGGATGGTATTCGCGAAGATAGAAAATCGTCAGTGCATATCGGAACGACCCGCCGGGGAATTGGGCCGGCTTACGAGGACAAGGTAGGCCGCCGCGCCATGAGGCTCTGTGATCTTGCCGATCCGGACACAGTGCAACGCAAGCTTGATGACTTGATTGCCTATCACAATGTTTTGCGCGCCGCCGCGGATTTTCCGCCCATCGACCGCGAGGCTGTGATGGAAAAGATCGAGCAGGTCAAGGAAGGGCTCCTTTCATATGGCGATGTCGTGTGGCGGCGCCTTGAAGATGCCCGGCGCCAAGGCAAGAGAATTCTTTTCGAGGGCGCGCAGGGCACCATGCTTGATGTCGATCACGGAACCTATCCGTTTGTCACCTCATCCAACACGGTTGCCGGGGTGGCGGCGAGCGGCAGCGGTATGGGGCCGACTACTTTGGGGTACGTGCTCGGTATTACAAAAGCCTATACGACGCGCGTAGGGGCCGGGCCGTTCCCGACCGAGCTTGAAGACGAAATTGGCCGCGGCCTGGGCGAGCGGGGCAAGGAATTCGGCACGGTTACTGGGCGGGCGCGGCGCTGCGGCTGGTTTGATGCGGTCATGGTGCGTCAGGCCATGAAGGTCAGCGGGGTCAGCGGCATTGCGCTGACAAAGCTGGACGTTCTCGATGGCATGGAATCCTTGAAAGTTTGCATCGGCTACAAGCTGAATGGTGCGGAAATCCAGCACTTTCCGGCGGGAATGGCGAATCAGGCGCAGGTCGAGCCCATCTACGAGACCGTTGAAGGCTGGTCCGAAAGCACCCAGGGGGCGCAAAAGTGGGCTGATCTGCCGGCGACGGCGATAAAGTATATCCGGCGTCTGGAAGAATTGATCGAAACGCCGGTTGCCTTGCTGTCCACAAGCCCAGAGAGAGAAGACACGGTTCTCGTCCACGACCCCTACGACGGCTGACCCAGAGTCCCTCCAACCCCAATTGAACCCTTTGGGGATCAAAGCTTTCTTAAAGGTTTAATCCTAAGATCGTTTACTGATCGTTAATGGATTGGTAGAGCGGTGGTAGTGTGTCCGAACCGGCCGAAAAAGTTGCACCGGCTATCTATGATGGCGCGCGCGGAGCTGACTCCGACGTTGGCCTAGAGCGCGGTCCCGAGCCGACGCCGGAAGTCGCACGGCGGGTCATGCCTGACGCAGGTGAATTGCCCCTGCCCGAGGAAAGCCCTGAGCAGGATGCGGTGGAGGATTCGTTCCAGGATGCCGACTGGAGCGAGTTTTCCGAGGATGGGGCCGGCACGCTCATTGTCGATGATCGCTACAGGCTTGACCTGGCGGTTCGCCATAAGGATTTCGATACAAAAGGCGCGATCGCCGTCGGCGCTGTTTCATTGGAAGAGCCGGACGCTCCGCTTTATGCCCTGCTCGGACATTTTGGCGTGCCTATGAATTATGCGGCCTTAGCCAGTTTGCGCCTGCTTGAGCCTGTGGGGCTGGCCACTAGGCTGGCGGACGAAATCGTTCAGTTGCCGGGAGGCGAAGGTGATCGTTTGGCGGTGGTTGTGAACCGCCCCCTGGGCGGCTCCATTGCCTGGGATGCCCAGCACCCGGCGCGGCGACCGACCGAAGAAAAGATTCGCCGCGCTATTCTTCCGCAAATTCTCGATGTTCTCGAGGAAATGGAAAGAGTCGATCTCAGTCACGGCGCCATCCACCCGGAAAACATATTCTACCAGGACAATGATCACCGCAGCATCGTGCTCGGTGAGTGTTTTAGCGAACCCGCCGGTATAAGGATGCCTGCGGCCTTCGAGCCGTTGGAACGGGCCATGACCGACCCGGAATCTCGTGGAGAGGCGACTCCGGCGAGTGACATGTACGCGCTCGGTGTTACGCTTTTGGCGATGTTACAGGGCTGTGATCTGTTCTACGGGCGTGATCACCGCGATCTTCTGGCGAACAAGGTTGTTCGCGGCTCTTACAACGCCTTGTCCGCGAATGGCCCTCTGCCGGCGGGGCTTATTACCCTGCTACACGGCCTCTTGATTGATGATCCTCTGCAACGCTGGAGTTTGCACGAGGTTAAGCTGTGGGTGACCGGGACCGCTCCCAGGGCGCGGGCATCCTCGTCTCGGACCAAACCCACAACCCAATCGGTTACTTTTGAAGGCCACGTTATCCATGCGTCGAGGATGCTGGCTTATGCGATGAACAGGCATCCGGATAAGGCCCTGGAGCAGATCAATGATGACGGATTCGGGCACTGGCTGCGTGAAGGGATTTTTGACGCACCCAAACCGGCCGACATCACCGCGACGATAAGTGAAGCGAGGGTACGTTCAAAGGGCTCGCATTATCCGGAAAAGGTACTGCTTGCGCAGGTATGCCGAGCCCTTGATCGTACGGGCCCGGTGCGGCTAGGCAACATGGCCGTGCAGCCGGCTGGTCTTGGTTACACGATCGCGGCGGCCTTTCACAACAAGCGGGAGGAGACGATTTCCGCTCTGTCGGATGCCATTACCAGCGGTCTGTTGTTCGAATTTCTTGAAGCATTGTCACTGGTTGGAGTCGATCCGCGAAAGTGGGAAAAGGAGCTGGAACGTATCCGGGACTTTTGCGCCAAGAAGTCCTACGGCAATGGCATGGAGCGTTGCCTGTACGAATTAAATGCCGAGTTCCCCTGCCAGTCACCGCTTCTGTTGAAATATCATGTGACCGATATCAAACGGATGATGTTGACGCTGGAAGTTTCGGCCATAAAAGGGCAGCTCACGCACCCAATCGTTGACGTCCATATGGCGGCGTTTATCGCTACTCAGGCCAAGGGTGGTGAAGCGCTGCTGGCGCAGGTCTACAAGAGCAAGGAAGACAAGAAAGAAAATATAATCGCGACCCTCGGTTTGCTGGAGCTCTTGCAAAGGCGATATTGTGCGGTGCCGCTTCCCGCTCTATCGAAATGGTTTGCAGATCATTTGTTGGAGTTTGCCAAGCCTCTTTACGCCAAATCGTATCGCGAAAAGATTCTTCTCAAAGTGGAAAAGCTGTCGGGAACCGGGGACCTGCCGGCGCTCTTTAGGGTCGTTGATTTTCCCTCGGTTGAGGCCCATGACAAGGCGCAGTTCGAACTTGCGGTCCGCGAGCTGGCGGCGAACGACCAGGAAAGCGAACGGGTGAGAAGAGGTGTTTCTCCAAAGGATCCCGAAGCCGTTAACCTGGGTAACTTTCTGTCCCTGGTCATCTCCTATTTGGTGATGCTTGGCTCGATCGGTCTCACAGTTTATTTGGTGGGCCCGGGATGACGAATCGCCGCCCAGGTTCTGCCCCAAGACTTGGAAGTCGCTTGAACCATGATGAATAAGGTAAGTACAGCCGCGCTCTTGCTCGCGGTCATTCTGACCATGGCTGTCGTAGCGGCGCCATTGCTGTTGATTCTCATGTTTGGGCTTGCGCCGTCATGGGTAACCTTGATGGCCGACCGTAGCCCCGGCCGTCTGCGATCTCAGGTCATGTTGACGATGAATATTGCCGGCGCCGCGCCGTTCCTTTACCGGGTATGGGCCGATGGTATGCAGATGATGACGGCGACGGTCATCCTGACCGACACCTATGCATGGCTTGCCATGTATGGCGCGGCGGCATTGTCCGTTGCCCTATTGTGGATGGGGCCGCCCCTTGCCGCGGGATATTATGACCTTACGGCGCGGACTCGGCTTGCCAAATTGAGATACCGTAGGAGACAGATAATTCGCGAATGGGGTGAAGAGGCGGTTCAGCAATCCCAGCAACGGTATTCCAGCAGCGTGCTGTCTGGGGCCGCAAGCTAGGGTCCGGACCCATTAACGGGATTCCCAAAACGATTTGATCATGATT
>CAYOOG010000062.1:0-14433 GCA_964405515.1 uncultured Alphaproteobacteria bacterium
GAGGCGTGCGCCGGGGCTGTCGTTTTCATACTTGCAGGGCCAGTCCGTGGCGTAGACGCACACGCGCGCACCGCCTAAGCGAAGTGCGCGCCATTTGAAATGAGGCGTGCGCCGGGGCTGTCGTTTTCATACTTGCAGGGCCAGTCCGTGGCGTAGACGCACACGCGCGCACCGCCTAAGCGAAGTGCGCGCCATTTGAAATGAGGCGTGCGCCGGGGCTGTCGTTTTCATACTTGCAGGGCCAGTCCGTGGCGTAGGCGCACGCCGGGACCGCCGCCGTTTTCAGCGATGAATTCAATACCCGCCGATTCCAGGGCGCCTGCAATGGCCGCGAGATTGTTGCTATGGGGGCGGCGCGCCTGACGCTCGAAATCCGAGAGCGTGCGCTCGGCGACACCGGCCCGGCGGGCCAGCATTTTCCGCGACCAACCGAGCATGGCACGGGCCCCCATGGACTGGTGCGCGGTGATGACCGGCGGAGAATCGCGAAAATGGGCCCCTGCAGCCTCAAGTGTGGCCTTGATAGCCACCAGGTCATTAATGTCCAGGTAGGCCGCTCCTCGCTCAAACTCAGCAACCAATAATTCCCTGATACCGACGGTTGCGGCCAGATCGGCTCGGGACCACCCCAAGGCCTGTCGTGCCTCCATGCAGGCCATGGGAGTTAACTTTTTTAAGCGCATCGTACTGATAATCAGCGATTACAAAAACAAAACTTGCTTATTATAGGCATACTATAGAGCCGCCAGCCAGGCCGCAAGGGTCTTGGAAAGTCAAAAATCTGCCCGCCCTGGTCGAACTTGTCGGAAATCGCCCCATGCCGTGTGTCCGCCCAATTTGCCCTTGAAATTTGTTCACCTGCGGCGGACATTCCGCCCAGCAGAAACAACACCCACGCCCGTCATGATCAGCAACAACCAGCCGGAAGCCACCATTTGCGCCCTTTCCAGCGGCGCCGGCCGGGCCGGTGTGGCGGTGATCCGGGTATCCGGCCCCGAGGCGGGCGCGGCGCTAGAGAACCTGGCCGGGGACCTGCCACCGCCTCGCGTGGCCACCTTGGCCGAGCTGCGGAATGCGGCCGGGGCTTTGATCGACAAGGGCCTGGCCTTGTGGTTTCCCGGGCCCCATAGCTTTACCGGAGAGGATGTCGCCGAGGTCCAGGTCCACGGCGGGCCGGCGGTGATTGACGCGCTCCTGGAGGCGTTGCTCGCCCTGCCCGGCCTCAGGGCGGCCGAGCCCGGCGAGTTCACCCGCCGGGCCTTTGAGCACGGCAAGCTCGACCTCACCGCCGCTGAGGCTGTCGCCGACCTGATCCAGGCCGAAACCGAAGGCCAGCGCCGCCAGGCCCTGCGCCAGATGGCCGGAGAATTGGGGGCGCTTTACGAGGGCTGGCGGGGCGCCCTGGTGAACGCCCTGGCCCGCGTCGAGGCGGAAATTGACTTTGCCGAGGAGGACCAGGGGGACCCGACCCTGGCCGGGGCGGCGTCGGGTTTGAAGGCGGAAATCAGCGGAATTCTCGCCAATCTCAAGGATCACCTGGATGACGGCCACCGCGGCGAGCGCCTGCGCGACGGGCTTTACGTCGCCATCCTCGGCGCCCCGAACGTCGGAAAATCAAGCCTCTTGAACGCCCTGGCCCGGCGCCAGGCGGCCATCGTCTCGGCCCGCGCCGGGACCACCCGGGACGTGATCGAGATCCACCTTGACCTCGGCGGCTATCCCGTCATTGTCGCCGATACGGCGGGTCTCAAGGGCGACGGGGCTGGCGCGGGGACAATGGACGAGATCGAAGCCGAGGGTGTGCGCCGGGCACTGGAGCGGGCCGAGGCCGCCGATCTCAAGCTGGTCGTTACCGATGCTTCCGAGTGGCCGGGCCTGGCGCAGGAGTCCAAGGCTTTGCTCGATTCAGACGCCCTATTGGTCCTGAATAAGATGGACCTGGCGGGGGATTTGGATGTGGCAGCACTTGAGACACTCCCGGCTGCCGCCCTGGGGCCTTGGGGCGTTTCGGCGCTCTCGGGCGACGGCCTTCCAGCCTTGCTTGAAGGCCTGCAGGCCGCGGTTGCCGGACGTTTGGCGGGTGGCGGACCGGCCCTCACCCGAGCCCGGCACCGCCGTGCCCTGGAGGATTGCGTTGCCGCCTTGGAACGGTTTCTCGCCGATGGCGGCCAGGCTAGCGCCGAACTGGCCGCCGAGGACCTGCGCCTGGCGGTTCGCGCCCTGGGCCGCATTACCGGCAGCGTTGATGTTGAGGACCTACTGGATATTGTGTTTCGTGACTTCTGTATCGGTAAATAGAGTATATCCCAGGCACCTATGTTTCACGTGAAACAGCGTTGCTCGCACCCCTGCAACGCACTTTGACAGCAGCTCTACGTGACCATAGATTACCGACAAACTGGAGCAGTTAGGTGGATCGGTGAGCAAAACCTACGATGTCCTTGTGATTGGCGGCGGTCACGCTGGCGCGGAAGCGGCGGCGGCGGCGGCGCGCCTCGGCGCGGCCACGCTGCTCCTTACTCACAAGCTCGAGACCATTGGCGAGATGTCCTGTAATCCGGCCATCGGCGGCCTCGGCAAGGGACACCTGGTGCGCGAAATAGACGCCCTGGACGGGCTCATGGGGAAGGTCGCGGACGCCGCCGGTATACAGTTCCGGCTGCTCAATCGGGCCAAGGGACCGGCGGTGCGGGGGCCGCGCGCCCAGGCCGATCGCAAGCTCTACAAGGCCGCCATGCAGCAGGCGCTGGGGTTGGCGGAAAATCTCGAGATCCGGGCCGCGGCGGTCGAGGACCTGATCCTCTCGCCAGGCCGTAAGGGAGCAAATCAAAGCGTTTCAGGGGTCCGCACGGCGGACGGCGAGGTCATCTCCTGCGCTGCCGTGGTCCTGACCACCGGCACCTTCCTGGGCGGTCTGATCCACATCGGCGAGACCAGCATCCCGGCCGGGCGTTTCGGCGAGGCGCCGTCCCTGGGCCTGTCCCGGACCCTCCATGGGCTGGGGCTGCCCCTGGGCCGCCTGAAGACAGGCACGCCGCCGCGCCTCGACGGCCGCACCATCAATTACGCAGGGCTCACGGAGCAGCCCGGCGACAACCCGCCGGTGCCCTTTTCCTTCCTCACGGACAGCATCAAGACGCCGCAAATCAACTGCCATCTGACCAAGACCACCGCCGCCGGTCACGCCGTAATCCGCGAAAACCTGGGGCGCTCACCGCTCTACGCCGGGCGCATCGAGTCCACGGGTCCGCGCTATTGCCCGTCGATCGAAGACAAGGTGGTGCGCTTCGGCGACCGCGACGGCCATCAGATCTTCCTCGAGCCCGAGGGACTGGATGATCCCACGGTCTATCCCAACGGCATATCGACCTCCCTTCCGGAAGACGTGCAGCGCCGGTTTCTCGCCACCATACCGGGCCTGGAGAGCGCGCGCATGGTACGCCCCGGCTACGCCATCGAATACGACTACGTGGACCCGCGGTCTCTGTTGCCGACCCTGGAGATCCGGTGTTGCGGCGGGCTCTATTTGGCCGGCCAGATCAACGGCACCACGGGCTATGAGGAGGCCGCGGCCCAGGGCCTGATGGCCGGGCTCAATGCCGCCAACCGGGCGGGCGGCGGCGGTCCCATGGTGCTCGACCGGGCCGACGCCTACATTGGCGTGATGATCGACGATCTGGTGACCAAGGGCCTCAACGAGCCCTACCGCATGTTCACATCGCGCGCCGAGTACCGGCTGACGCTGCGGGCCGATAACGCCGACCAGCGCCTGACCCCCTTGGGGCTCGACTGGGGCTGCGTCTCGGCCAAACGGGCCGGCGTATTCAGGGTCAAGCAAGAGGCGGTGCAAACCGCCCGGGCCCTGGCCAAGTCCCTCAACGTAACTCCTAACCAGGCACGGCGGCAGGGCATCGCCGTCAATCTCGATGGGGCCCGGCGCAGCGCCTTCGACCTGCTGCGCTATCCGGGCGTGACCCTGGACAAGCTGGCCGACCTGTGGCCGGAGCTCGCGGCGCTGCCCCGAGTAGCGGCGGAGCAGGTGGCGATCGAGGCCCTCTACGCCGGATACATGGAGCGCCAGGAGGCGGACATCGTGGCTTTCCGCCGGGACGAGGCGCTGCTGTTGCCAAGCGACCTGGACTACGGCGTTGTCGCCGGCCTTTCGGCGGAAGTTAGGGAAAAACTGGATCAGGCGCGACCCACAACGCTGGGCGCGGCGGCGCGGATATCCGGCGTCACGCCGGCGGCCTTGACGGCTTTGCTAGCTCACGTGCGGCCGGTTGCCGGCGCCAAGGGCCGGGCCAAAACCCGCCGCCAAAGCGCCTGAGGCCATAGGACATGGCGTCCGACTTCGGCCCAGGGGAATTTCAACAGGCCACGGGTGTTTCACGTGAAACATTGGATCGTCTGGAGACCCTGGTGGCGCTTCTGGACAAGTGGCAAAAGGCGATCAATCTGATCAGCGCCAAGAGCCGTCCGGCTCTCTGGCGGCGTCACATGCTGGATTCCGCCCAGCTCATGGAACACCTGCCGCCAAGCCCAAAAGGCCGCCAAAGGGTGATCGCCGACCTCGGCAGTGGCGGCGGTTTTCCCGGCCTGGTTCTGGCTATTATGGGGGCCGGTCATGTGCACCTGATCGAAAGCGACCAGCGCAAGTGCGCTTTCCTCCGCGAAGCGGTCCGGGCCACAGGGGCAACCGCCACCGTGAACGCCAGGCGAGCCGAGGATTTGACGGCGGAAGAACTGACCCCCGGTCCGCCGGGTGTCATCGTTGCCCGGGCCCTGGCGCCCCTTGACCGGTTGCTGGAATTGGCCTCACCCCTGATCTCAGCCAACAGCGTCTGCCTGTTCCTCAAGGGACAAGATGTAGCATTAGAATTGACCCAAGCTACTAAATCTTGGACTATGGTGGTTGAATCCCTGCCCAGCCGGTCCGATCCCGACAATACCGGCACGATCTTGTGCTTAAGGAACGTCAGCCGTGTTTGAACCGTCAACCAACAGCCACCGCGACCACCCGGCGCTACCCATGCAGCGCACCATTGCCGTCGTTAACCAGAAGGGCGGCGTGGGCAAAACCACGACCGCCGTCAACCTGGCCACGGCCCTGGCCGCCATCGACCGCCGTGTTCTGTTGCTGGATCTGGACGCCCAGGGCAATGCCAGTACCGGCCTTGGCATCGAGCGGGCGGCCCGCAAGCTGTCCTGTTACGAGGTGCTGATCGGCGAGGTCTCAATCCACGAAGCCCTGATGGAGACCAGTATTCCCGGCATGTCCATCGTGCCGTCGACCATTGATCTTGCCGGCGCCGACCTGGAATTGGCGGACCTGCCGCGCCGCGCCGAGCGCCTCAAGGAAGCCGTCGAGGCTTTTTGGGCGGCGGAAGACGCCGCCACTGGGGAAGATGATGAAGAGGGGAAGGGCTTCGACCATATTCTCATCGATTGCCCGCCGTCCCTCTCCCTGGTCACGCTGAATGCCATGGTCGCCGCCGCCTCGGTGCTGGTGCCCCTGCAATGCGAATTCTACGCCCTGGAGGGATTGAGCACGTTACTACAAACGATTGAAAGAGTTCGTCATAATTTCAACCCAAAGCTGGCAATACAGGGCGTGGTGCTGACCATGCACGACCGCCGTACCAATCTGTCCGACGACGTCGAGGAGGACGTACGCTCTTTCCTCGGCGACAAGGTCTACAACACGGTCATTCCGCGCAACGTGCGCATTTCCGAGGCACCGTCCCACGGCAAGCCGGCTCTGCTTTACGATTACACCTGCCCGGGTAGCCAGGCCTACATCATGTTGGCGCGGGAAATGTTGCAGCGGGACCGGAACCTGGAAGCGGCTTGAGAACGTAATGACCAGCGAGGACAAGCGCAGGGGCCTGGGGCGCGGTCTCTCATCGCTGCTCGGCGACGAAGCCGAGGACTACGCCTCTCTCGATAAAGTGCGGGCTCTGAAACAGGTGCCCATCGAACACCTGCAACCCAACCGGCTGCAGCCGCGCCAGCGCTTCGACAAGGACAAAGCCAAAGAGCTTGCAGAGTCCGTGCGCCGCAACGGCGTCCTTGAGCCGATCCTGGTGCGCCGGATTGCCGACCAGTTGGACCGCTACGAAATCGTCGCCGGTGAACGGCGTTGGCGCGCCGCGCAGGAGGCAGCACTGCACGATGTGCCGGTGGTCATCAAGGAACTGACAGACGCCACGGCGCTGGAGCTTGCGCTGGTCGAAAACATCCAGCGTGAGGACTTGAACCCCCTCGATGAAGCCCAGGGCTTCCAGCGCCTGACCACGGAATTCGAACACACCCAGGAAGAGTTGGCGGCCATGATCGGCAAGAGCCGCAGTCATGTCGCCAATACCTTGCGTCTTTTGAAGTTGCCCGAAGCGGTACAGGACATGGTGGCCGACGGCCGCCTCAGCGCCGGGCACGGGCGGGCGCTTCTGAATGCCACTGATGCGGAGGCGCTGGCCAAGCAGATCATCCGCGACGGCCTCAACGTGCGTCAGACCGAAGCCCTGACCAAGAGCGCATCAAAGAGCGGCGGCAAGGGCCGGGCCAAGCCCGCGGCCAAGGATGCCGACACCCTGGCCCTGGAGCGCGACCTTTCCACCGCCCTCGGCCTGAGCGTCACCATCGATCACAAGAGCGCCGACAAGGGTGGCGAGGTTCGCGTGCGCTACGGCAGCCTCGAGCAACTGGACGATATCTGCCGGCGTCTTACGGGTACTGACCGTTAAATCGCCACTGCCTCCCGCGCCCCCGTCCCAACCACCCGATGAGGGTACCCTTGGGGTGGTTGGGACGGGGGCGCGGGAGGCTTCCAGGCATTCAGTTATCTACGCCGGGCGCCGGTGGCAATGCGCAACAGAACGCGGCCGCACACCGCCTCACCGGGCATGCCGGTGGACTTGCAGTCTTCCTCGGCCTCAAGAACGATCCTAAGCGCGTTGGCCAACTTGTCCGGGGACCACATTCGCAACTGATCCTGGAAGGCTTTCTTATGCTTCCAAAACACCGGCGGGCGCAGGGCGGCCATGGCCTTGTCCGGCGACTCTCCCTGGGCGACGCGCCCCGCGGCCAGATGCAACCGCATCAATTGCCGGGAGAGCGTGCGAAGCACGGGGATGGGACCGTCGCCGGCCATGAGGTGACGGGCAAGGCCGGTCTCCAGCCGCCTCAGATCGCCGCCCAAGGCGGCATCGGTCATGTCCTCCACGTGCCGGGCGGCGGAATCACCGACTGACGCCTCGGCGTCGGCCAGACTCACCGTGCCGCCGGAATCGTTCGCCATATAGAGCGCAAGTTTTTCCAACTCGCGGCGCGTGGTCATGCGGTCGCTGCCCAGGTTCGCGGCAAGATAGGCGAGGGCATCGCCATCAATTTTCAGGCCGGCGTTTTCCATGTGGCCGCGGATCAGCGCCGGCAGGGTCTTTTCCTCGTCGCCATAGCACGGCATGGCCGCGGCGTTTGCCGCTCCCTCGAACAACTTCACCAGTGCGGCTTTGCGCGGCATGTCGCTACCCTGCAACAGGATCAAGGCGTCTCCCACCGGGGCCGCCAGAAATTCCGCGAACAAATTCTTGAGGCTGCTGTCGGCGCCGCGAATCAGAATCACGCGCCGGCCGCCGGTCATGGCGATGGCCGCCGCCTCGTCGGCGAGGCGCGCCCCATCGTCGGTCAAATCCTTGGCTGTCAGCGAGACCACGCGGAACGGGTCGGCCAGATCGTCGACCACATGGCGGGCCAAGGTCTCCACCCGTTCGCGCGCCATGCCCTCGTCGACGCCGTAAACCAGCACCGCCTGGACCGCCGGGTCGGGGCGCCGAAGAAAACCTTCTATATTCTTGGCCTCTAGCTTCAAGGGGTTGCTCCGCCGGCCTCTCCTTCGGTCTCCAGATTCCGTTCGAAATGAATGGCCAGATTCAACTTGATGCGGTTGCCGACCTGCTCGGCCAAGCGGCGCTCCACGTCCTGCTCCGCCTTCAGGGTGGCGAAGTCCGAGCGCACCACATCGAAGGTGCCGCTGGTGCGCACCTGGCCCGATGTTATTTCTTCGCCATCGGCAACGGCGGTCACATGATACTCGGCCATCAGGTCGAGACCATAACGCGCCACGGATTCGTCCTGCTCGATGGCCACGGCTTCCTTGGTGCGGGTCAGGGTCAGGTGCAATCGATAACGGGGATCTGCCGGCGCGCCGCGCGGTGTCAGCACATCGAGCAAATGATTGTGCACCATCTGCCCCAGGCGGTCGGGCAAGGGCGCGATCTCGATGGCGGCAAGGGCGGTGACAACGCTCTCGCCGTCCGAGCGCTCGCCATAGAGCGGGCGAAAGCCGCAAGCGGATAACAACAACAGCAGCCCCATGAAGACACAAGCGCTGGCGATACGTATATGGCGATGCATCATGATCAGTCTTTCCGTCAGACGACCAGGTTGACGATCTTGTTCGGCACGACGATGACCTTGCGGATCTCGCGCCCGTCCAGTGCCCGCTGTACTTTCTCGTTGGCGAGCGCCGCCGCTTCCACGGCCTTGGCATCGGTGTCCAAAGCCAGTTCAAGGGTGGCGCGCAACTTGCCGCTTACCTGGACGGCGATGGTCGCCGTGTTGTCCATGGTGAGGCCTTCGTCCAATTCGGGCCAGGGGGATTCGGCCAATAGGGTATCGTGGCCGAGCCGCGCCCACAGGTCTTCGCCCAAGTGGGGCATCACCGGCCCCACCATCCGCACCAGGGCTTCCAGCGCCTCGCGCAAGGCCCATCCATCACCGGCGTTATCGTTGTCGCCGGGCTTGATCGCGGCAACGGCGTTCGCCAGCTCATAAAGCCGGGCCACGGCGGTGTTGAATCCGAGGCGCTCAAAATCATTGCTCACGGCGGCGATGGTCTTGTGGGTGGTCCCGCGCAAGGCGGCGGCCGCGTCGGAAAATTCCCCCGGCGCCGGTTCGCCCGGCGGTGGCAGGGCCTCGACGGCCTCGCTGATCTGCCGCCACAGGCGCTGGGTGTAACGCCAGGCGCCCTCGGCCCCTGACTCGGTCCATTCCAGATCGCGCTCCGGCGGGCTGTCGGAAATCATGAACCAACGCGCCGCGTCGACGCCGTACTGTTCGATGATTCCGGCGGGCTCGATGGTATTACGTTTTGACTTGCTCATTTTTTCCGAGCGTCCGACGGTCACGGCCGCACCGCCGTCCAGACAACGAAGCTCACCTTTTTCGTTCGGAGTCACCTGTGCCGGCGACAGCCAGTTTCCGTCTTCGTCCTGGTAGGTCTCGTGACACACCATGCCCTGGGTGAACAGCCCGGCAAAAGGTTCGTCCAAGTCCAAGTAGCCGCACTGCTTCATGGCCCGGGTGTAAAAACGCGCATAGAGCAAGTGCAGGATGGCGTGCTCGATCCCACCGATGTACTGATCCACCGGCAGCCAATAATCCATGGCCTCACGGTCAAGCGCCTCGCCTTCGCGGGTCGAACAAAAGCGCGCGAAGTACCAGGAGGATTCCATGAAGGTATCGAAGGTGTCGGTCTCGCGCACTGCCGCCGCTTGGCACTTGGGGCAGGCCACGTTCTTCCATGTCGGGTGATGGTCGAGCGGGTTGCCGGGCTTGTCGAAAGTCACGTCGTCGGGCAGCTCCACCGGCAGATCGGCTTCGGGTACGGGTACGATGCCGCAAAGTTCGCACTTGATGACGGGAATCGGGCAACCCCAATAGCGCTGACGCGAGACACCCCAGTCGCGCAGGCGATAGTTGATGGAGCGTTCGCCCTGGCCGCGGGCCGCCAGCTTGTCCGCGATGTCGGCCTTGGCCTGATCAACGCTCATGCCGTCGAGGAAATCGGAATTGGCGAGCAAGCCCTCGCCCAGGTAAGCCTCGTCGCCGATAGCGAAATCGGTATTCGCGTCTTCGGGCACGACCACCGGTACAACGCCAAGGTCGTACTTGCGGGCGAAATCCAGGTCGCGCTGGTCATGACCGGGACAGCCGAAGATGGCGCCGGTGCCGTATTCCATCAGCACGAAGTTGGCGACGTAGACCGGCAGTTCGATGTCTTCTGCGAACGGATGCTGTACCCGAAGCCCGGTGTCGTAGCCTTCCTTCTCGGCGGTTTCGATGGCCTCCGCCGTGGTGCCGGTGCGCCGGCATTCGGCGTTGAAGTCGGCGAGGTCTTTATCCTCGGCGGCGAGAGCCAAGGACAAGGGATGGTCGGTGGCGATGGCCATGAAACTGGCGCCGAAGATCGTGTCGTGCCGGGTGGTGTAAACGCGCAGATTTTCCGGGGCGTCTTCAAGCCCTGAGAGACGCGCGGCGGATTGCCCGGTGAAGGCGAAGTCCATGAGCAAGCCTTCGGAGCGGCCGATCCAGTTCTGCTGCATCAGCCGAACCCGGTCCGGCCAACGTTCCATTTCGTCAAGGGCGTCCAGCAGCTCGGCGGCGAAGGCCGTGGTCTTGAAAAACCATTGCGACAGCTTGCGGCGCTCTACCTCGGCGCCGGAGCGCCAGCCGCGTCCGTCGATAACCTGTTCGTTGGCCAGTACGGTATTGTCCACCGGATCCCAGTTGACCCAGGATTCCTTGCGGTAGACCAGACCCTCCTTGAGCATGTCGAGGAACATTTTTTGTTCGTGGCGGTAGTATTCCGGGTGACAGGTGGCGATCTCGCGGTCCCAGTCGAATGACATGCCGAAGGATTTCAATTCGGCCCGCATGTTCGCAATATTGTCGTAGGTCCAGGTCGCCGGATGGATCTTGTTCTCGATGGCGGCGTTTTCCGCCGGCATGCCGAAGGCATCCCACCCCATGGGGTGCAGGACATTGTAGCCCCGCGCGCGGTAATAGCGGGCCAGCACGTCGCCTTGGGTGTAATTGCGCAGGTGCCCCATGTGGATGCGCCCCGACGGATAGGGGAACATCTCCAACACGTAATATTTCGGCTTGGTCGGGTCGGCCTCAACCTTGAAGGTGCCGCGGTCTTCCCAGACCCGCTGCCACTTTTTCTCGCTTTCCCGTGGGTTGTAACGCGACATCCGGCTCGGGCCCTATCCCGCCATCACGTCTCGGAAGACGCGGGCATATCCGTTGGACTAGTCGCCGGACGCCTGCAGCCGCAACTGCCGGGCGCGTACCAGGATAGCGTTTTCGATCTTGATCCCGGATTCCGCGCTGGCCGCCGCATCCTGCCATCCCTTGCCCGACCCCAGAGTCTGCCGGAACATGGAGACCTTTACCGCGTCCGCCCGCAGCCTCTGGTCGAGAATGTAGATCGTAAGCTTGAAGCGTTCGCTGTTGCTCTTGGTCGGCGAATACCAGTCGGTGATGATGACGCCGCCATAGGGGTCGGCGGAAGCCAATGGCATGAAGGACACGGTATCCAATGAAGCGCGCCACAAATAGGCGTTTACGCCGACGGTCTTGGCGCCTTCCGCGTCGGTCTCAAGGGCCACGGCGGTGATGCTGGAGCGGGAACGATCGTCTGACGAGCCACAGCCGGCCATCACAATAGCGAGAGCCGCGACGGCGGCAAAACGCACAAATCTCATCGGTCTTAAGGACAAAATCATCACACTTCCCGTTTCCAGAACCCTGTAAGTCCAGCGTACCGGCCTTGTGCCGGCGGCTGCGGGTGCCGAATATAACCATCAACGCCGGGCTTGTCCCGGTCAAATTAAGGCCGCTTCGGGGGCGGTTTTGGGGCCGTCCGGATGTCTCGAAACGCCACCGAATCTTTGACTTTTCAAGGGATTCGTGCGCATTATGCCAATGTGTGCGTGTTGACTGCCGGGCGTTTCCGGTGGCAGCGCAGGGCGAGGTCGGCCCGAACGTGGTATGGGCGTGAGGTTTCGCCTGAAACCAGGTGCGAGACGCAGGGTCTTGGCTTGGTCGGGGAATGGATTAGAGGTCGGATCAAGGGATATGTGGAAGCGTTGTCAAAAAGGCTGGAGTGGATGTGCCGCCGGGGCGTTCCTGGCGCTGCTGCTGCCTGCCGCCACGGCAACGGCCGCTGACCTGGTCGAGAGTTCGCCCATCCAAATTCTCGTTGGCGGCCCCTTGGGGGTATACACGGGCTTCAACCAGGACAAGGACGTCGGCGAGCCGGAGGCCGGGCTTGGCAACAGCATGTCGGTTGCCGGCGAGGGCAACCTGTTGTCCCTGTCCATTGGCTCGACGCCCGAAGACAGCGACATCGGCAGTATTCGCGTGGAGGTCGATCCGGATCCCGGCGCCGTCGATCAGACTTCGAAGATCATTTATTTCACGCCGCGGGTGGCCAATTTCCAGTTGGGCATTTCCTACACCCAGGAAGACTGCGGCTTTTCCAGCAGCAACTCCACGGTGGCCGACTGTTACAAATACCGCACGCCGGAACGTGACGGCGCGCAGGAAACGGGCGACCGTCTGGCGGTGGGCGTCAATTACCAGCGGCGGGTCAGCGAGGTCGATCTGGGCGTCTCCACATCCATCGTCCCCGGCGTGATAGAGGAAGAAGGCCTGTCACCGCTCTCGCCCGAGCTAAAAAGCTGGAACGTGGGGCTGGCCGCCGGATACCGGGGTTTTACCTTTAGCACCTCCTACTATCTGGACCGCGCGGTGGACGCCAAGAACGGCAACGAGCTCACCGGCGTTGGCCTGGGTGGCGGTGAACAGGCGACCTATGATGTCGGCGTCAAGTACGCCACCGGCCCCTGGGCCCTCGGCGTGCAATACAGCCGCAGCGAAATGGCCCAAGAGGAAATCGGCGCCGAACAACAGGTCAGCGCCTATGAAATCGGCGGCTCCTATGTGCTCGGCCCGGCCCTGTCTCTGGGTGCGGCGGTGCAGTTCTGGCGCTGGGATGAGCTAAGCGTCGACCGGCCCATTAACGAGGACGAGGACAGCGCCCTGGTGTTCCTGATCGGTAGCGTGCTCAAGTTCTAGAGGCGCGGGAGGCAATGGCATTTCCGAAGGGGCCGTTTTTCGGCCTCTTTTTTTGTTGCCTTTAACTTAGCATCCAGGAAAAGGAGCAACTTAGGCGTTGACTCTTGCCGGCAAACGGTGTTTTTACACGTTAATTCGAAGTTATTTTTTCTCTACAATAATATAGTGTTAAATACGCTGAAAAGCGTTGAAAACCGGGCCCAAGAAAGGCAAGAGTGTGCGCCATGAATTCAGTCGTCGATATTGATCAATTTACAAACGCCCTGGCTTCCGCCTTGGCGGCTCTGGATGTGCCGGAGGCGCCCGCGGCCGAAGGCCTGCCCCTCCGGATATGGGTGGAAAGCGCCGAGAACGTGGGAGGTGGCACGGCGGTGAGCGGTCGGCTGCTTTCGGGCAAAATCGCCGCCGGCGACGGTGTTGTGATTTCGCCGTCCAATCAGACAGCAATTGTAGACACCGCAGGCGACGCCACGGACCAGGGCATTTCCATCACATTGACGGAGCAGTTTCCCGTTCAGCCGGGCGAGGTGATCAGTTCACCCTTGCAGGCGCCGGTGGAAACAGATGTCTTCCGTGTCCGCATGTCCTGGCTCTCCGGCCAGGTCATCGCGGCGGGCCAGTCCTATGAGGCAATCATCCATACTTGCCGCGCCCCGGTGCGTGTACAGGAAGTGCTCGGTGACAGCGCCGGCGTGGCCGAGGTGATCCTGCGCACGGATGACCTGCTGGCCCTGGATGCTTTTACCGACAACCCCCACAGCGGGCGCATTGTATTGCTGGACGAGGGCGCTATTGCCGGGGCCGGCATCATCAGCATGGAGGGCTACGCAGACCAGCGCGGCTTGGTTACCCAGCGCGCCACCAACATCAAGCGTGTCGAGCACCGCATCGACGCCGATGCCCGCGCCCGTCGCTTTGGCCACCGCGGTGGCGTGCTCTGGCTGACCGGCCTGTCCGGCTCCGGCAAATCGACCGTGGCCGTGGAGGCGGAACTCAAGTTGCACAACATGGGCTACAACGTTTATGTGCTCGACGGTGACAACGTGCGCCACGGCCTCAATGCCAATCTCGGCTTTTCACCCGAGGACCGGGCGGAAAACATCCGCCGCGTCGGCGAGGTGGCGGCGCTGTTCAGCCGCGCCGGCATGATTGTTCTGACGGCGTTTATCTCGCCCTACCGGTCCGACCGCGACCGCGCCCGCGAGGCGGTGCCCGAAGCCTTCCACGAGATTTACATCGACGCCGATCTCGAGACCTGCGAATCCCGTGATCCCAAGGGGCTGTATAAGAAAGCCCGGGCCGGTGAGATTCCGGAGTTTACCGGCATCTCGGCACCCTACGAAGCGCCGGAGCGCGCCGAATTGACCATCGACACGGGCGGTGAAGACGTGGCGACCAGCGTTCAACACATCGTCGACTACGTGGAATCCAAGTTCGCTCTGGAAATAACTTAAGACCTTAGGGTCCAGACTCATTAAATCCACCATATGACTGTGACAACGATGCACAGGG
>CAYOOG010000063.1:0-14088 GCA_964405515.1 uncultured Alphaproteobacteria bacterium
GCTCGGCCCTAACAACAAAGTACCGTGGCAACGCGTTATCAACGCGCGGGGCGAAGTCTCGGAAAGGTCTGGCGGCGATGGACAGGCCGAGCAGCGGCTGCTGCTGGAAGCGGAGGGCGTGGTCTTTAACGCCCGCGGCCGCGTCGACCTGAAGGCCTGCGGCTGGCCCGGTCCATCCTGGGCCTGGATGGCGGCTAACGGCTACGATCCGGAGACCGCCGGCCCGATCCGCTAAGCACCTAATCCTATGTAAACAACCGCCTTTGTCCCGGCGGTGGCCGACAAAAAATAGTCAGCAATAGTGCCGGCAGGCCGAACACCGCCGAGGCCGGCCATAGCAGAACGGTGACGATGACCGGGTCCCAGATGGTCGGGTGCAGATAGCGCTGCACCACGGCTTGGGAGAGGTTGAGGCTGGGCACGTGGATCGCGTACCAGGCCTCTCCCAAGGCGTAGGGCGTCCAACTCCCGGCCTCCAGGCTGTAGAGGACATCGACGCCCAGCGCCAGCAGCGCCGGCACGAACAACAACCATCCCAGGATTCGACCCAGCCGTTTCAAATTGTGCCCCTTGGCCCGGTTTTGAACGATTGAGCACCAAGCTTCCCCCGTAAGGTCCTGGGAATCAATCGGAATTTGCCGGGCAGGTTGCAATCCATCGGCTTGCCTCGAGACGGCGCCATCAGGTACAACAGCTCTTGGAGGGGTGGCCGAGTGGTTTAAGGCGCACGCCTGGAAAGCGTGTGGGCGTTTACGCGCCTCGTGGGTTCGAATCCCATCCCCTCCGCCAACCAGTCATGAGCGCGTCTGAAACTTCCCGGGGCGCGATTCTTTGTCGGGGAACTTCAAACGCTTAGCGAGGGGATTTGGCTTGTTCGCGCCCTTCTTGGTAGCGGTGTGGGGCGCGATGTGGGCCGCAATTGCTAAAAGTCTCTGGCGGCGATTTTGGAAGGGCGCGGTCGCACCATCAATCAGCTCGAAAACCCGAACTTTCTCCGCTGTACGTCCCATCGTTCTGGAACTTCCTGCATGAAGGCCTGCAGTGTAAGCGTTGGAGGTTGGCGGCCTTCGAGGATGGCCTCGACAATGTCGGGAGCAAGGTAGGCAAGCTTTAAAACCCGGCTCATGTAGCGTTCGGCCAGCCCATGTTCGCGGCTCAGGGCGCGGAGAGATGGAGCGGCGCCAGAGACCAGCTTGTCATTCCAGTCGTGGGCGCGAACAAGAGCCTTGATCAGGGCGATGTCCGGGTTGCGGGGAGCCTCGCCTCCTACCTCTCCTGGCAGGACAAAGCGCTGGCCATGCCCGCAGTTCGTCAGCTGGGCGGGGACTTCAATCTTCAGCATCTGGCTTTTAGCTAGCTGCTCCGGTTTGGTTACAGGTAGGTCACTATTGGTTAGAAGTGCCAGAAGGTGGGTGCAGGATAGTCTGATCTCGATTGTCTCTTGATAGGCGATAACGCCTCCGAGGAATCCACGCAGGGTCTCGTGTTGATCAGTTGGTTGAAGTTTCGTCCAGGCACTTACAAAGCGTGCCGCCCTCGGTCTCTCCCATTCGGTCTTCGGCGAACGTCTGTTGCCCATTGGCACATTGTACGATCCGTTTATTCAGCGTGGCCTGGACGCGCTCAATTATGCCTGTTACCAGGGCGCGCGTTTTATCCTGGTTGGCACACCTTCGGGAATTTCCCTGGCGCCGGAAGGCGGAGCCCATCAATCCATTGCTACACCGATGATCGGCATGGCCCAGGATGGCCTCGCCGCTTTTGAACCGGCCTACGTGGACGAACTGGCGGTGATCCTTGCCTGGGCTTTCGATTACCTGCAACGGGACGGCCCGGGCGACGACGAAGATAACTGGCTCAGGGACGAAACCGGCGGGTCGGTTTATCTGCGCCTATCCACGCGGCCAATTGATCAATGGTCGAGAGAGATCACGTCGCAACGCCGTCGTGACATCATCGACGGTGCCTATTGGATGCGACCGCCCGGTCCCGGCACCGAGGTCGTGATCGCCTATACTGGCGTCGTCGCGCCCGAGGCCACCACCGCCGCAGGGTTACTGGCGGACAGCCGCCGTGACGTTGCGGTGCTGGCGGTTACCTCCGCCGACCGGTTGAACGCCGGTTGGCAGGCCGCAGAACGCGCCCGCCAGCGCGGCAAGTCCTACGCCTGCGCGCATATTGAAAACCTGCTCGATGACGTGCCCATCCATGCCGGGCTGGTAACAGTCCTCGACGGCCACCCCGCGACCCTCAGTTGGCTTGGCGGCGTATGCGGGCACAAGGTCAAGTCACTAGGCGTCGAACACTTTGGCCAGACAGGCACTCTGGATGAGCTTTATGCCCACTACGGCATTGACAGCAACGCCATCCTCCACGCCGCCAATGCCGTTGCCAAGGGGCGGCGCGTGCCACACTTACGCGTGCTGCCGGACAGATAGACCGGCGCTGTGCCGTTCCCGCACGAACCCGAGCTGGTTTCCCTGATAAGGCCCTGTTATTCCCTGTTCCGATGTATAGGGAATTTGCTCTGAAACCCGCTGTCACACTGGCTTACAGAGGGTCGATTTTTCGAATTCCCTGTTAATTTGCGAAAATTCCCTGTAAATCGGGGGTTAACAGGGAATTTCATCAGAGACGGGTTCGCTGCAGACTGCGCCCACCGCCAGCCAGGCTGCTCTCCGCTGCCGGTCCCCATCAGCGCATGTCCAAGCCGCCCGGTTCCGGGCGGTTGCGGCGGTTAATGTATTCGCTCTTTTGATTCTTGAGGCCCGGGGAGGAATTTTTTGCGACTCTTGGTGTGCCTAATGCCATGATTTCTTCATCACAAATGATTGAACCGGTGCTCTTTTAATCCGGGCCCGCGAAGGAAAGCAATGAGCAAGGATAAAGTACCGAATATCGGGTTGATCGACAGCGGCATTTCGACCGCCCTTAAGAAGCATTGTCTTGATGGTGTGTTCATCTCCATTTCAAAGGACGGAGACCTGTTGTTTACCGAAGCGCTTGAGGATGAGCTTGGCCACGGCAGCGCTATCGCCCAAAGCATATTAGACGAAGCACCCCAGGCGGTATTTCTGAATGCCCAGGTGTTTCTGAAAGAGCCGGTCACCACGCCGAAGGTTGTCGCCGCGGCATTCGACTGGCTGCGGGAACGAGGTGTCAGGCTCATTAACGTCAGTCTCGGCCTGGGTGGCGACCGCAAGGCGTTGCGGGCCTCTGTTGAGGCGGCGCTGTCAAGTGGCATCATCATTCTGGCCTCGTCGCCCGCCCGGGGCGGCCCGGTCTTCCCAGCGTCCTATTCAGGCGTCATTCGCGTTTGTGGCGACGCCCGCTGTGCTGAAGATGAACTGTCTGCCTTGTTCACCGAGCAGGCGGACTTCGGGGCATACGCCTGGCCACAGGGCAAGGACGCAGACGGCATCCCACTGATCGGTGGGGCCAGTTTCGCCGCCGCCAAGGTTAGCGGGATCGCTACGCGTTTTCTCTGCGATAATTACAATGCAAGCGCTGAGGAGGTCATTACGCATCTACAGAGCAAGTGCAGCTATTTTGGTCCGGAACGAAGAGAGTAATTATCGCCCCGTCACCGTCTCCAACGTCACCGCCACTGATTTACCGGCGTACTTATTCCTTTCCCGTGCCACACGCCCAGCTGGTTGGACGGTCACTCTCGGGCAGCTATTCCAGTAACGGTTCAAGCACCTCGATCAGCTCACTCAGATGCGGCTCGTAGCGTCGCCGGGAATTTAACCATTGACGGCAGCTTGGGTTTGCAGTCATCAATTTGGCTCTTTGGTGCAGCATACTGTTTGCCGCCGGCTAATGATGGTAATAAGTAGAACGAACATCTCGACTATATGAGTTCCAAACAGAATCTAATGAATATGGCACTCCTAAGCGCTATTGAGCGCAAGCTGCTGTGGTTGTCCACCTGGATGATCCACAACGCCAACCATCTTCGAATTAACGAAGACGGGTTAAAAGTTGGTGGGCACCAGGCGTCATGCGCCTCACTCAACACCATCATGACGGCGCTCTATTTCCATATATTGCGTCCGGAGGACCGGGTGGCGGTTAAGCCCCATGGCGGGCCGGTCTTCCACGCCATCCAGTATCTCTTGGGCAATCAGAGTTTGGAGAATCTGCAGAATTTCCGGGGCTTCGGTGGTGTACAGCCCTATCCCTCGCGCACCAAGGATGAGGCCGACGTGGATTTCTCCACGGGGTCGGTGGGCATGGGCGTGGCCATGACGGCTTTTGCAAGTCTGGTGCAGGACTATCTGGAGGCCAAGAACTGGCTGCCGTCAGACCGCCTGGGCCGGATGATCGCACTGGTTGGCGACGCCGAGTTGGACGAAGGCAATATTTACGAGACCCTGCTGGAGGGCGCCAAGCACGACCTTCGCAATACCTATTGGGTAATCGACTACAACCGGCAAAGCCTTGACGGCGTAATCCACGAAGGTCTGGAAGACCGTTTCGAGGCTGTGTTCCGGGCCATGGGCTGGGAGGTCAGGGTTCTCAAGTATGGCCGTCTTATGGACGCTGCTTTTGCCGAACCGGGCGGTGCACCGCTTCGGCATTGGATCGACCATTGTCCCAACGCGCTGTATTCGGCGCTTACCTACCAGGGTAGCGCGGCTTGGCGCCAACGCCTGGAAGCGGATCTTGCCGGCGAAAAGGTGACACTCAAACAGATCAGCGGCTATGGTGATGAAGAACTTGCCCTAATCATGACTAATCTGGGCGGCCACGATCTGCCGAGCATTATAGACGGCTTCGCGCCAGCCGAGGATAACAAGCCGGTTTGTTTGATCGCCTATACTGTCAAGGGCTATGGCCTGCCGCTGGCGGGCCACAAGGACAACCACGCCGGGCTGATGACGCCTGAGCAGATGGAAGCGTTCCGAATGGCCCAGGGCGTTCGCCAGGGCCACGAATGGGACCCTTTCGAAGGATTGGAAGACCAATCGAAGGAACTAGAGGCGTTTCTCGAAACCGTGCCGTTTAATCGGGAAGGCCCACGCCGCCGCCGGGCGGCCATGCTGACGCCGCCAGAGACATTGGCGTTCGAGGCCAAGGGAAGGATGTCCACCCAGGATGGTTTCGGGCGCATTCTCCATGAGCTGGGCAACGACGATAGGCCTTTCGCCGAACGGATTATTACAACCTCACCAGACGTGACCGTGTCCACTAACCTGGGCGGTTGGGTTAACCGGCGCGGCCTATTTGGCCGTGCCACAAACCCGGATACCTTCCGCCAGGAAAACGTCGCTTCCATGCAGAAGTGGGCGGTTTCGCCCGATGGTCAGCACCTGGAACTGGGCATTGCCGAGAACAATCTTTTTGTGCTTTTGGCCGCCCTCGGTCTCTCCCATTCGGTCTTCGGCGAACGTCTGTTGCCCATTGGCACATTGTACGATCCGTTTATTCAGCGTGGCCTGGACGCGCTCAATTATGCCTGTTACCAGGGCGCGCGTTTTATCCTGGTTGGCACACCTTCGGGAATTTCCCTGGCGCCGGAAGGCGGAGCCCATCAATCCATTGCTACACCGATGATCGGCATGGCCCAGGATGGCCTCGCCGCTTTTGAACCGGCCTACGTGGACGAACTGGCGGTGATCCTTGCCTGGGCTTTCGATTACCTGCAACGGGACGGCCCGGGCGACGACGAAGATAACTGGCTCAGGGACGAAACCGGCGGGTCGGTTTATCTGCGCCTATCCACGCGGCCAATTGATCAATGGTCGAGAGAGATCACGTCGCAACGCCGTCGTGACATCATCGACGGTGCCTATTGGATGCGACCGCCCGGTCCCGGCACCGAGGTCGTGATCGCCTATACTGGCGTCGTCGCGCCCGAGGCCACCACCGCCGCAGGGTTACTGGCGGACAGCCGCCGTGACGTTGCGGTGCTGGCGGTTACCTCCGCCGACCGGTTGAACGCCGGTTGGCAGGCCGCAGAACGCGCCCGCCAGCGCGGCAAGTCCTACGCCTGCGCGCATATTGAAAACCTGCTCGAAGAGGTACCCGCCCACGCCGGACTGGTCACCGTTCTCGATGGCCATCCGGCGACCCTCAGTTGGCTTGGCGGCGTATGCGGGCACAAGGTCAAATCACTGGGCGTCGAGCATTTCGGCCAGACCGGAACGCTCAATGAGCTTTACGCGCACTACGGCATTGACAGCAACGCCGTCCTCCACGCCGCCAATGCCGTTGCCAAGGGGCGGCGCGTGCCCCACCTGCGGGTGTTGCCGGATAGATAGATCGGCGCCACATGGGTCACAAGTGATCTCTAGTAAGCGGAGCGGCGATTGCGCGATGCCTGGGGAATTGCCGGCGGCGCGATCTCTTGCTCTCGTACGGTCGTTAACCGCCCAGGTCCACGGTTCCAGAATTACCATAGATGGCGACACCCGGCCCGGCGCCCATGGGGCCATAGCCCTCAAAGGGCGGCAGCTTGTATTTGCGCCAGGTCTCATACCAGGCGATATCTGTTTGTATAAAAAAAATCCAGGGGCACGGGCGGATGTCCGGCCAGCGCCGTGCCCGGCTCGATGCACCATGTGTCCAGATGCGGAATGACACCATGGGACATGAGATACTCAAAGCCCTCGGCCGCCGATTTGACCGCCTCCTTCACGCTCTTAAAGCCCCAAGGCTGGGCCATTTCCACGCCCGAGACCATGTTGGGACTGACCCGGCCCTCTCCCAGGATGTCAACAGACTCTACAAGGCGGCGGAGCCACAGGTCATAACCGACATACTTTTCCTTGCCCGGCGCAATGGCCTGGAAGAGCTTCTTGTCCCAAACCTCGAGATTGGCGTTGTGCACGGTGACGCCCGCGACCTTTAGCCGTTTGACATTCTCCATGGGTTGGGATTCGGTGATCATGACGATCGGAATCTTATGACCGATACGCTCGCGTATGGCTTCCACGTAAGGGATGTTGAAATCAACGGCATTGTCGGGCCCGCTGCGGATCTTGCGAAGGATCGAACCGCCGGTCATGAGGATAGTGATCATGCGCTTGGCCGGATCTGGTTCGCGGCTCATGGCATCGAGAACCTCAACCAGACGATCTTTGTCCTTGATGGCGTCCGCCGTGACGTGATCGCCACCAAGCTTACGAACTTCGCGCAGGTTATAATTGATATCGCAGAAGCGGCATTCCTCCTTGTCCCCCCAATAATGACAAGCTCGGAACGTTGTGATGAAGGCGTAGGAATCATAAAGCAGGGGGATGACCTGCTCATACCGCATGCCGTCTTCAAAAGTAGTGCCGTAGTATGCCGGCTTTGTCCGGTAATGGGCGTGAGCGACGGGCAAGCGATTCTCGGTAATCATCAGTTCGCCGTCCACGATCTCTATCCTGTAGGGAGAGTCTTCGTTGAGAACGACGCGCACACGGGTCGGCTTCATGTCGTAGGGGCCGTCCTGAAAAATAATGTCCTCGGGCGCCGCCGTGCTCGTGCCCTGGCGCATGTCGCCGTGACCCGAGATATTGTAAGAGAACAGAAAATAAGCCTGCTGGCGAAAATCCCGTGCCGCTACAAGCGCGTCGTCGGCGAGACTCATGCCAAGGCGCAGCAGATATTCCTTGAGGATCACTTCGAGCGGCACGTCCGGGTATTTCTTCCCGTACGTCTCGACGGTGGGATCTTGTTGGGTCTGAGTTTGGGTCGTTGACGACATGTCCGGTTAGCCTTGGTCTTGGGCGGCGAGCTTATTCTGTTTTTCAAGTTCGTCGGCGAGGGCGCCTTCGTAAAGTTCCGGCACCATTTGCCGCCAGGGATATATGTCCACGGTTTCGAACACGCCGTCCCGGGTATAAGGCTCTTGGGCAATAAATGCCTCGGCGGCGGCGCGATCATCAAACTCTATGGCGAAGATGCTGCCAATGGTTCGCCCGGATTTTTCGTGTAGCAGCGGGCCGCCAAAGACAGTCTCTTTCAAGACGTTCCCCATGTACACGATATGCTCGGCCCTGGAGCGCTGCCGTTCTTCGGCGCTGTCGGCCCGGTCAAAACATATGAACGCGAAAAGCATGCGCTGGTCCCCGAATCTTGCAACCGACAAAATTTACTCTATTTGATTGAAAATTTCAATAATTGAAGTAGAATAGTATTCTATTTATCGACGCATCAGGCTGAGCCCAAAATGGCAAATTCCAAGCAATACCAAGGTTCTGAAGGTGAAAAACCCCGGCAAATTGTCGAAGGCAAAGTCGACCTTGACCATTGGGTTCCATACCGGATGTGGATGATCGGCAATCTTGTCGGCGATTATCTGGAAGGCTTCTACAGGGACCGGTTTGAGATATCCCGGGTTGCCTGGTGCTCGCTCGCCGTGCTCGCCTGCCATGCGCCCATATCGGTGTCGGAACTTGCCGAAAGAGCCAATCTGGATGTTACGCGCGCGTCTCAGGCCATACGGGAATTGGCCGGCAAGGGGTTTCTAAGCCGTAGGGTAGACCCGCGGGACCGTCGCCGGGTCGTTTTGAGACTTTCCAATAAAGGTAATCTGGCATACGGGGAAATATCGCCGCTGGCCGAACAAGCCCAGTCAAGGTTATTGAAGAATTTGTCTGTTGAGGACAATTCGAAACTGTCCGGAATTCTGGATACCCTTGAAGAAGCAGCGCGGGAGATTTCTCAATCGGGATTGGAAAAAGACTGATATTTGGCAGTGTGGCGGCGGAAACCCGGCTTTACGATTCTTTAAACCGGGCAATCCTGTTAGCCAGATGCTGAAGAAAAGCGCACAAAATCATGGATATGCCGATCATCTCCAGGCACTCCTCAAGAAGAAAAATATCGAATAACACCGTTTCGCCGCCCAGCGTCACAGGAATGGGTTTGTGGCCCGGTGCGGAGAACATGCCCTCCAAAAAATCCAAACCAACGGCGCCGATGAGGAAACACGAAGCACCAGCAAGAACTGCGTAGCGTTCCACACCTAGTTTTGGCCAAAGGTAAATAATAACTGTAATCGCCACCGGCAAAGCAATGGGAACGTAAATGAGCATCCAATAATAGGATGGAAAACTCCGAAGCTCGCGAATCCAGGTGCCACGGTCGGCATCGTCGATAATCGAATCCATCGCCGACCCAACCATTTCATGCAGCGCCGCGCCTTCATCAATGGAGAGAAAAAGCGCCCCCGCCGCGCAGAGAAGCCAGACGAGAGCTGTCTTTCGCAATGGCCTCTCGTAGCGCTCGAACAAATAGATGGCGGCGAAAAGGAACGCGAGAACGAGAAGCTGGGCCGATGAAAACCAGGTTGGCAAATTGCCTTCTCGGTCGAAATGGACGAATCGCCAAAGCCTTTTTGGAAATGTGCCGGACGGCGCCCAGGTGATCCAGGCGTGCAGAGCCATGAGGAATATTTCCACGGCGACCAGGACAGCGAATACACGGAGGCCGATCTCTTTTCCGCAAATTCGCTGCAGCAGTGAAGCCACCGTCCCCTTGTCGGGCTGCGCCCCTGAATTGTCTTCACTTACCATGTATTCTCTTCCGCATAGTGTTTCTGCATTCAACAGAGTCCCGCGCAAAGCTCGCCGAGTCAACCTTCTGTGGTTGGAGAAACTCGGGTCCTGCTGGAAATCGCGTAATAACCTCTATGGCCATATCGGTGCCTTATGATTGCTCTATCTGGATCTTTATGGCCTTGCATGAGTGATCATTCATTGCCGACTTATCATCCGGGCAAACTGAAACCGTTACCAGAACATCCATCTCCGCCAGAAACTCGATGTAGTCGCCTTTTTCCGAAAGGGGCGGGTCAATGCGTACGGTGCCGTCGCCCTTGGGGTCGATATGAACGTTGGCAAAGGCGTTGAAAACGCTGGGGCTGTAAATATCTTCCAGCTCCAAGCCGAACTCCGATAGAGCGTCGGCAAAGTTGTCGCTGCAACTGCGATGGCCGGGCGCCTTCCAGATGTCCATCATTGTCTTCGTGCAGTGAGGGCCGAGGAAATGATCGCCAACCTTATTGTCGGTGACGGTCAACATCACGTTCTCGTAGGGAACCTTGGAATAGAGTTTTTCAAGTCTGAAATGAGAGCCCTTATGCTCGGGATGAAAATAGTTCAAGCCCCCGGAAAACTCGGCCATGAACTGTTCTTTGTAATTGTGCGCATTCAGGAATATGAGGCCGGCCACTTGCTTGCCTTCGCATTCCACAACACGAAACGCTTGGCCCTTGTTGACCAGAAAGGCTTTGCCCGTGCACTTCGGTATGACAAATTCACTGATAACTTTTGAAGACATCGATTCTTCCGTCATGAATTAGGGGCGCTCGATTTCGGAATCCGATTCCAAAATCTGAAATCTCAAGGCCTTGGCCTTAAAATCGTTGCACGGGCTTGTCTCGTCCGGACATACCGAGAAAACGGCAATAACATCCATCTCCGCCAGAAAATCTATCTGGTCGCCGGTTTCGGCAAGAGGAGGGGCGGACATCATGCCGCCGTCCTCGCCAAGCCAGGAGTGCATCCAGACGTTAAAGATCGTTTCGTCGTAGGTATCTTCTTGGCTTAAGCCAATTTCGCGAAAGGCGTCGGCAAAGTTGTCGCTGCAGGTTCGGGTGCCCGGGGCCCCAAGGTGTTCCAGCAAACGCTTTGAGCAATGGCACATCATGAAATGGCCTGCTCTTTCTCCGCCTCTGGCGCCGTCGCCAACCTTGTCGTCGGTGACGGTTACCATGACGTTCTCGTAGGGAGGCTTGGAATAAAGCTTAGTAAGCCGGAAATAACCGCCCGTGCCCTGCATACTGTTTAGGAACGCGGAATATTCAGCAGCGAAGTGTTCCTTGTAATTGTGCGCATTCAGGAACGTAAGATCCAGGACCTGCTTTCCCTCGTGCTCGATAACCCGAAACATTTGGCCCTTGTTGACCTTCATCGTCTTGCCCGTGCTTTTGGGAACGATGATATCCTGAACTACTTTCCACGCCATGATCGATTACCCTGCTGCCAAACAACCTATATTTCCTCAGCACCCCGGAGGGCCGGCCTTGATGTGTTCGCGCACCTGCTGCAAGGTTCCCGGCCTGCCACAGTCCAGCCATTCGAACCACCAGTTGGCGCCCGCGTCTTCGTAGGATTGCAACATCTTGCGCGCCGCATCCTTGTCCAGTCCGTAGGTTATGCCGCTGGCAAGGACGTCGAAGGGATCATCGGTCTCGCGCAATGCGGACGTAAACTCCACCACTTCCCTGATCTGTTCCGGGCTGGCACTCATGGCGGGGCGCAAGTCCATGTTGGACGTGTCCTGTGTTTCTTCCAGGTTCGCCGGCATCACATGGGGCATGATGCCGTCCCAGCGCGCGGCCCTGCGTTGGCCGGGTTTCGCCGGTAACATGGCGGCAACCCAAACCGGAATACGGGGGCGTTGCACCGGGCGCGGGAGAACTCTTGCCCCCTTGATCTGGTAATATTCTCCATCAAAATCAGCTAGTTCGCCCGAATGCAGCATTTCCATGATGGCGAGTCCCTCATCGGTTTTCTTCGCCAGAACCTTCTTATCGGGATCCTCGCCGAAATTCGAGAACTCCTGGTCTAGGGCGCCTAATCCAACTCCTATGCGCAAACGCCCGTTCGACAATTGATCCAGGCTGGCGAACTCCTTGGCCATTTTCCACGGCCGCCGGCGGGATACAGGCGTGACCATTGACCCAATAATGACCTTTTCCGTGACCGCGGCGATGGCGCCAAGCATTATGGAAGGGTCGGCAAGCGGGAGCATGCCGTCGGGATCCAGAAGCAAATGGTCACAAATGAAATAGCCGTCCCAGCCCGCCTCTTCCGTAATCTTGGCGAGATCAAGCAGATTTTGTGGGTCGGAATATTCGAAAATAGTCGGCGCGACGAACACGGCTTTTTTCATGGGCAACAATCCTTCATCTAAATCATGCTTCGCCGCTCATAGGCCTAGACTAGTGATTTCCGTCGGGAAGGTTGGAAACAGATCGCAACCGTCTTCAGTGACATACACATAATCCTCACCGCCGTAAATTTTGGTGTTATCCGGGTCATCAGCCTCAAACATCCAACATTCAACGGCCAACACCATGCCCTCTTGCACCAAGAATTTTTCACCAAGAGCAATCGCCGGCGGTTCCTGGCCGCATTGCCCGACACCGTGCCCACCCTGATCGAGAGAGCAATGATAACCACCGTCCGTCAAGGTCTGGTTTATCACGTCCATGACCTCGCCCGTCGTGATGCCGGGCTTAATGACTTCCGCCGCCGCTTCCCGGCCACGGTCCAGGACTTGCGTCTTGCGGAGGGCCTCATCGGTCATTGGTCCCATTTGAAAGGTGCGGCCGGAGCTTCCCACGTAACCCTTGTATTCAGGCAGCGGCTCCAACACCAGGCGATCACCCGGCATCAGCGGGATACCTTCGTTCCAGGCCGGGATGTCCGCCATAAACACTTTGCGCCGGCTGGCATAGCAAAGACATGGCGGGCAGTCTTGTGCGTATTCGAGGAGTTTCTGCCGGACAAACAGACCGACGTCTTTCTCGGTCCAACCCCACTCAAAATTGGCGACTAAATCATGATACACCTTGACGTCGGCTTCCGTGGCAACCTTTAGCGCGTCCACTTCCAGAAGTGATTTGATCATCCTGACGTTCCAGATTTGGTCGGCGGCATAAACAAATTCCACGTCCGGGAGCGCCGCCCGATAGGCATCAATGTCGTTCAGTGGCCGTGGCACGGTCATGCCACCCATGAAACCGCCCTCGATTCCAAGCCGTCCCTTGCCGCCGCCAAGAAGTTCCTTGGTTACGTCCGCAACCAGATTTGGAAGTTCTCTGAGATGCGAGGTGACGTGTGGCTCGTGCTGACAGCGAATGTCTTCGATAAAGGTATAACCCTCTACGACACCCTGGAAAAAATCCGGAACGACAAAAACCGGCTCCTTATCAACGGCGACAAGCAAAACAGCGGGGCATACCGTGATCGGGGGCCAATGGTTGGAATAAAAGCCGGTAAAATAGCGGATGTTGTATTGGTCCCACATGACCACAACGTCCAGCTTGGCGTCCGCCATTTCTTCCTTCAGCCGACGAATGCGGTGATCAAACTCGGGCCTGGGAAAATCTGGATACATGGGTTTTTCCCACATGCGTTCTTTGACTTTATTTAGCATTCGTCATGTACCTTTCGTGAGTGTTTTGAGTAGTTAATATCGGCTGATGTTGCGAACAAAGACCAACAAGAGCTTCAGACCCACAATAACAGTATTTTCAGACAATACCCTATGGCGAGATATGCCTATATGCGTAGTCTACGCGCGTGGTTTTGGTCCGCAACGGGGGCTGGAGTCATCGAACGTCGTGGCGTCGGCCGCCCGTTCATTTACGCGCAGTTGAAAGACGCCGGGGTGGGCAAGATGCCCGACCACATCCAGATGGTATTTTCCTCGTGTGATCTCGTCCAAACCAATTTTCGCCGTGAGAATGCATTCGCCGTCGTAGTTGGGTCCGGCGAGAACCTGGCCAAACGGGTCGACAATGCAACTGCCGCCGCCGACAAGTACCGTCTCCGGGTCATTTCCCTGAATAGCGTCGTAATCATCGGGGCAATCGGATCGCCTTGACCTAAATCGAACGATCGATCTATGATGAGAGCTGTGAGCTAACATATGTTTTCATGTGCTTTCGTACACGGTGGATTCAAAAAGCCCCCTCCACACAAACAGGAGCAAACCAATGGCATTGGACCCGGATGTAAAGGCCTTCCTCGACACGGTTGAAGCCATGGGGGCGCCCCTGCGCATGGATATGCCGATTGAGACCGTGCGCCAGATGATGGCGGATGGTCCCAACATGGATCTGCCTCGCGAGGAAGTGGCGAAGTGTGAGAACCGCGAAATTCCTGGTCCCAACGGCGATGTCCCCGTGCGCATTTACCGGCCGAATGCCGGGGATCAGCCCTTGCCCTGTTTGGTGATGATCCACGGCGGTGGTTTTGTCCTGGGTACTCTCGATACGTTTGGCAACACGGCCCGGCACCTTTGCAACACCGCCCGTGCCGTCGTCGTCGACGTGGACTACCGGCTGGCGCCGGAGCATCC
>CAYOOG010000064.1:0-13853 GCA_964405515.1 uncultured Alphaproteobacteria bacterium
GTACATGTTCAAGGGCTTGTACCGGAAGATGGGCAAGAGGCAGGAGACCATCGCCATCAAGGGCGGCGAGCCTGTGACCATCGACGTATACAGTACCGTGCACGGGCTTGTTGACCTGTTCGATGAAGAAAACGGCGTTGCCTACAGCCGGCGCCGCACCTGGGACGGGCTGGAACTTGAGTCCATGATGTCCTTCATTGACGCCACCAAAGCCAAGAACCACGCGGAGTGGCTGGCGGCGGCGGCCAGGGACGCGGTCTCGGTCAATTGGTACTTCATCGACCGCCTGGGCAATATCGGTTACGCCCATACCGGCAGATATCCAAATCGCCCGAAAGGTATCGAGACCCGCCTGCCGACGCCCGGCAGCGGCGAGTTTGAGTGGGACGGTTTTCTACCCTTCGCGGATCAGCCGCAAGTCTATAATCCGGCCCAGGGCTTCATTGCTAACTGGAATAACAAGCCGTCCGATGATTGGGACAACGGCGATCCGTGGTTCTTCCTCTGGTCCGTTACCGATCGGGTTGACGTTTTGACCGATGCCCTGGAAGCCAAGGATAGATTGACCGTCGAGGAGTTCGTGGCGATCAACGAGGCCGCTTCCTACGCGGATCTCAATCTGCCCTATTTCATAGGCGTACTTAACCGAGCCCTGGGCCAAATTGACGAGGAGAGGTTGGAGAGGCGGGCGCTGGCGTTTCTCAATGATTGGGACAAGGCCTGGGACGATTCCGATGGCGACGGCTACTACGACAGCCCGGCGGCGGCTATCGCCGACGCCTGGTTCACGGCAATGATTGAGAACACATTGAAGGACGATATCGGCGATAAATTCTTTTACCGTTACGCTTCCCCTGGCTATCCCATTGATTCCAGGGAGGAATCCAGGAGGCCCGGGGCGGGCGTATCGATCCTCTACCACGTCTTGAATGGGCAGGAGTCCGGCCTTGATTTTGACTATGACTTTCTAAACGGCGTTGACGTTGACGCCGCAGTTGCGCAAGCCATGACGGAGGCCGTGGAGATTTTGAGCGATACTTACGGCGCCGATCCGGCCGACTGGCGCCTGCCGGTGCCGCGGCAGATATTCAGGACGACCAATTTCTATGGTATTCCCCAGGCGAGCTTTGCCTCGACCAAGAGCATACCGGTCACTCAGAACCGGGGCACCGAAAACAACATCGTCGTGGCAAAAAAAGGCATCATGACGACGCGTAATATCACGCCGCCCGGCCAAAGCGGATTTATCGCGCCGGACGGCACGGTCGGGCCGCACTACGGCGATCAACTCGATCTTTATGCGCGGTTTGAATACAAGAATCTGCCGCTCACTCGGAAGGACGTCGAACAACAAGCGGAGTCGCGAACGATTTTGAAGTACTAGGGACTCCGCGCGCCGCGGCCAACTACCCTTTTTGGGAGATATGAGTTGTCATCGGATTATCAGATTATGATTTGGGCGATCAGGCGACAGAGGCCACGCGACCGGCGGCGGTCTCGCCTTCGGTCGTCCAATTGCATGGGAGAGTAGGTCTTGGAATTCCTGTCCGTCGATACTATCGATGAGGCGTTAGAGGCGCTGGCGTCCCATGGCGGCGAGGCGTCGGTGCTGGCCGGTGGGACGGACGTCATGATCCAGCTCCAGCGCCGGGAAATCGACCCCGGGTTCCTGATCCACGTGGAGCGTCTGTCTGAACTTTCCGTCATCAGGGAGAATGGCACACTTGGCATAGGCGCGCTGACAACGCATAGGCAACTTGTGGAAAGTTCATCATTCGGCGAAAAGTATGCGGCCCTGAGCACCGCCGCCGCGTCTGTGGGCGGCTGGCAGACCCAGGCCGTGGGGACCATTGGCGGCAACATTGGCAACGCTTCTCCCGCCGCTGATCTGGCGGCGCCCCTGCTTGTGCATAACGCCTCCGTGGGTTTGGCCAGCCAGGCCCGGGGCGAGCGCCGGCTTGCCCTTGGCGATTTTCTTCTCGGCCGCCGCGAAACGGCGCGTGAGCCCGATGAACTTATCACCGACTTCCAGCTTGAGCCCCAAGACGCGCGCACGGCCGACGTCTATCTCAAGGTTGGCCGGCGCAGCGGCATGGAGGTCGCCATCGCCGGGCTCGGCGTGCGCCTGACGCTGGATGAGGATGCCGAGACCATTTCGGAGGCCCGCATCGCCACCTGCGCCGTGGGCCCGGTGCCGCGGCGCGCCACCGAAGCCGAGGCGATTTTGAAGGGGCAGAAGTTTGATGCGGACGTGCTGCGGGCGGCGGGCGAGGCACTGGCGGAGGGGTCGTCTCCCATCGACGACGCGCGAGCAAGCGCCGCCTATCGCCGGCGGGTATTGCCGGGCCTGTTGGAGCGTGGCCTGCGGAATTGTGCCGCCAAGCTAAGCGGCGCTCCTGCCAAGTAAGGGTTGAATAAATGGTGGCATTGACATTTACCGTTAACGGCCAGGAGCAGACCGTCTCTATCGACCCGGCGGATACCCTGATGGACGTGCTGCGTGACCGGCTTCATTTGACCGGCACCAAGGACGGCTGCCGCGAGGGTGAGTGCGGCTCCTGCACGGTGATCGTCGACGGCAGGCCGGTGTCGTCTTGCATCTACGCCGCCAAGGCCGCCGAAGGCCGCGAGGTGGAAACCATCGAAGGCTTGAACGGCGAGGCTCTTAGCGGCATTCAGCAGGCCATGGTCGAAGCCGGCGCCGTTCAATGCGGCTACTGCACGCCGGGCTTCGTGATGATACTGACGGCGCTACTGCGCCAGCACCCAAAACCGAGCGTGGGTATGATCGAGGAGGCTCTGAACGGCAACATTTGCCGTTGCACGGGCTATGCCCAAATCTTCGATGCCGTCCTAAAGGTAACCGGTGGGCAAGAGGAGGTTTCTTCGTGACCCTCATCGGCAAGAGTCTCCCCCGCGTTGATGGCGCCGGCAAAGTGACGGGCGAGGCCGTCTACGCGACGGACTATGCCGAAGTAGGGATGCTCCATGCCCGGTTGCTGCGTTCCCCCGTGCCGGCGGGGCAGATCGTCAAGCTCGACGTGTCCAAGGCGGCGTCCGCACCGGGTGTGCGCGCCGTCGTCACCGCTGCCGATGTGCCGAATGCCTTGGGGGGCTGGGTTCTACGTGACCAGCCCTTGTTTGCCGGGGACAGAGTCGTGTACCTGGGCGAGCCCATCGCCGCGGTCGCCGCCGACACCTTGGAACAGGCCAGGGCGGCCATTGAACTTATCCACCTGGACATAGAGGAAACCCAGGTGGTCGCCGATATGGAAGCGGCCCTGGCGCCCGGCGCCACATTGGTTCACCCGGACTGGAAGACCTACGTGCCGGTTTCGGGGCAGGATCATCCCCGCCAGGGCAATATCGCATCCGAACTCACATCCGACCAAGGCGACGTGGACAAGGCGTTCGAGGAAGCGCATGTGGTGGTCGAAGACGACTATGACGGCGGCCGGCAGTACCAGGGATATCTTGAGCCGAAAGCCGCACTGGCCACCTACCGTGAGGGACGCTATACGGTTCACACCGGTCATCAGTATCCCTTCAATGTCCGCGACCGCATGGCGCAGTTTCTTGATATCCGCCCGTCCGACGTGCGCGTGATAAACCATACGGTGGGCGGCGGATTCGGCGGCAAACTTGATGCCGCGCTGGAGCCCTACGCCGCCGTGTTATCGAAAGCCGCCGGGGGCTGCCCGGTAAAGCTTGTGAACACGCGCAGCGAGGACATAACCACGGCGACTTGCCGCGAGAACACCAGAATTAGATTCAGATCGGCCATCGATAAGGACGGGAATATCACCGGCCGCGAGGCCATCTGCGACATGGACAGCGGCGCCTACGCTGGTGAATTGGCGATCATGCCCAGTGTGGTCTTTCACGTCGCCGGCGCGGTGTACGAAGTCGGCGCGGCGCGGGTTACCGTCCGGCTGGTGTATACCAACACGCCGCCCACCGGCGCCATGAGGGGCGTGGTCGGCGTTGCCATGTACTCGGCGCTGGAGCGTCACATGGACCACATCGCCTGCGAACTCGGCGCCGATCGGCGCGATTACCGCCTGCGTCATTTGTTTAAGGACGGATCGTCCCTGTTGAACGGCCAAGTGCTCGACAACGCCGGAATCCTGAAAGAGGCCTTTGATGCGGTCGAAAATGTTGCGCCGTGGGCAAAGATGACCTCGGCCAAGGCACCGAACCGCGGTATCGGCATTGCCGGTGCGGTCTGGGTGGTCAACCCCATGCCCGGGTCGGCAACGGTGTCTCTCAATCACGATGGCACGGTCGGATTGATCACCGGCACCAGCGACATAGGCTCCGGCGCTATCGCTTCCGGCGTCGCGCAGATTGTCGCCGAAGTGCTCGGCGTGCCTCTGTCCGATGTGATCCTTCCCCTGACAGACACTGACACCAGTTCCTACGACGGCGGCGGCCAGGGCAGCCGGACCACGCGCATGGTGGGCAAGGCCGCCGAACTGGCGGCGCGCGAGGTGCGGGCAAAAGTGCTGGAAGTGGCGGCGATGCTGCTTCAGGCCAAGCCGGACGAGCTCGAAATGGCCGAAGGCAAGATATTCAAGTCCGCCAGCCCGGAGGCTGAGGTTGCCTTGTCGGATGTTGCCATGGCCGGCACCTTTGGTGGCGGCGCCATCGCGGCGACCGGAAGACATGCGGTTGAGACCGAGAGTTTCAACCCGGACAGTGCTAAGGGGCTGTTGTTTCCGAACTTTCCCATGCCCACCTATCACGCGCACATGGCCGAGGTCGAAGTCGATCCCGTGACCGGGTTCGTCAAGGTCGTGCGCTATATCGTGGCCCAGGAAGTGGGCCGGATGATCAATCCTCACGCCGTGATCGGGCAAGTTCAGGGCTCCGTCGCCCAGGCGATTGGTTACACACTCTCGGAAAGCCTTCGAATGAAAGACGGTCGATGCATCGAAAACTCACTTGAATCCTATCGGCTGCCCCTGGCCGCGGATGTTCCACGCATCGAATTTATTCCCTTGGAGCACCCGGACCCCAATGGTCCCTTCGGCGCGCGGGGTGTGGGCGAGCCGGCCACTCTGTTGCCGCCCGCGGTGATCGGCAACGCCATTGCCGATGCTATCGGCAAGCCCATTTCCAAGATTCCCATTACTCCCGAAGACGTATTGGCGGCGCTGCACGGCGACTGACCGGCGTGGCCTCGCCACAAGCAACAAGGCCCGAGAGGAGGGACTTGATATGACGTCGGACAATGCAGGCGCTCCCGTAGACGTGGTTCTCATGACCTCAACGAAGCCGGAGCAGTTGCCGGACCTCTCCCGTTTTGTCGAGAGCAAGGGTTTCGATAATTTGTGGCTGGCCGAGGACTACTTTTGCCTCGGCGGCTTCACAAGCTGCGCTATCGCACTTGAAGCCACCGACCGAATGACAGTGGGCCTGGGTGTTGTCGCCGGCGTTGTTCGTCATCCGGCGGTGACGGCAATGGAGATCGCCACTTTGGCCCGCGCCTATCCAGGCCGATTTATACCGGGAATCGGGCACGGCGCGCCATTCTGGACAAAACAGATGGGCCTGTTTCCCAAAACACTTTTGGGCACCTTGCGCGAGATCATAACCAGTGTGAGGCGGCTCCTTGCCGGTGAAATGCTGACCGCGCACGACGGTCATTATCACTTTGATCAGGTTAGCCTTGAGCACCCGGTCGATGACGTGAAAATTTATGCGGGCGTGTCGGGCCCAAAATCCCTGGAATTAGCCGGTGAAATAGCGGACGGAACGATCCTCAGCGCTCTGACGGGCACCGCCGCCGTTGAAGCTGCCCGGGAAAGGATCGGCCTGGGGCTGGCGAAGTCGTCTCGCGGCGGCGAGCATGCGCTGCCGGTCAATGTAATGTACGCGGTGGACAAGGATCGCAAAGTTGCGCGGGATGCGGTGCGTTCGATGGTCGCCCGTTACCTGGATGCTGCCGGGACCAGTGGATTGACCGAGCCAGCGGGCATCAACGATGACTTGGCCGATATGATCAGCCGGGGCGGCATGGAAACAATCCTCACTGAAATGCCGGATGAATGGATCGATCTGCTGGCCGTCGCCGGCGAGCCCGACGAATGCGCGGAAGGGATCAAGAAGTTATTGGCCGCCGGGGCCTCCTCGGTCGTCGTTGTGCCGGTGATGACGGACCGCGCCAGGGAGCAAATCGAGCTGACGGCGACGGAGGTTGTCCCGAGGATTTAGAGCGCTTTCGAGCGTTAATCCAGCCGCAGGAAGCGCGCGGCGTTGTTGTAAAAGATATCGCGCTTCTGTTCCGCGCTCAGGAAATCAGCCGTTTCAATGGCCTCAATGGCGACTTGTATGGCGTCGGGCGTCGCGCCGTGATCGGATCCCCACATGATGCGCTTGCCAAATCCGGCTTCGACCAAACGCTTCAGGTAAAAGTGAAATTCCTTTCTTGGAATGTTCCAGTTGATCAAAGACACGTCGACGTAAACCGACGGATGATTATAGAGGACGGCGATCATATTATCGATCATCGGCCAACCGGCGTGCATGACGTAAACCCTGAGATTCGGATGCCTGGCGATGACCTCCTCCAAGAGAAGAGGATCTCCGAACCGGGCGCGGAAGGTCGGCGCAATGCTTTGCACGGCGCCTGGCGGCCCCATTCCCATATGAACACCGAAGGGGATGTCAAATTCCTCGGCCAGGGCGAAATAGGGTTCGTAAGCCGGGTTGTCTGGGCCGAAGCCCATGTATTGACCGGTCACTTCACCAAAAGCTTCCATTTTTCCTGACTCAAATAGTGGTCGGATGGACTCCGCATGGGCGGGGTCCGCCGTCAAGCGTTGCGGTTGAAGTGCGGGAATGAATCTCTTCGGATCGGCGGCCCGCCATTTTGCAACCGCTTCGGCGTCGCCGCTCAAAATGACCTTCACGATGTTGTAGCGATCAAGAAGTTCCAGGGTCTCGGCCAGAAATGCCTCGCCCGAGCTTGACACACGAAGACCTTGCAGATCGATGTCCGCAAGCATTTCAGCGAGCGGCGCCATGTCAACTACCGGGTGCATATGGATGTCGATTATGGGCTGCCGCTCCTCCGCCGAGGCTGCCCCGCCAGACGATACAAGTCCGACGACACAAATAACTGCCACCATGAGCGTGTTTTTCATAATACTTCCTCCTTGATCGCGCCTTGGTCCGTTGGAATTCTTCAAGGGGTTTCATAACGCAGCCCTCGATATCCGCAAATTGGTCGAAAGGGGTGGGTGATCGATGAAAGTTCCCGGATTCTCTGTGTCGTGTGCCGATAGCCCCGAATCTGCTACGATTTGGCAATATTAGCCCAGTTGCCCGGCAGAAGCGTACAAAGAGGAGGCGCAGATCAAGCGATCGCGATCAGGCGAAGGTGCGCTACCGGACTGGCTGGTTCAGAGCAAGCTGGTGATACCCGAGGTGCGGGCGTGGCATATCGACCGTCCGAAGGTCCTTGATAAGCTGGATACGGCTCTCAAACGCCGGTTGGGCTTGGTCATGGCGCCGGCGGGTTATGGAAAGACAACGATCCTCGCGCAGTGGGCCGATCGGGTAATGGCCAACGGCGCGGTTGCGGCCTGGCTGTCGCTGGATGTGGGCGACAGCGAGCCCGCGCAATTCGTGGCCTATATCGTATGGGCGCTGGAGGCGGCGGGGGTCGCTCTAGGTGAAACCCTCGGAATGGTGGGCCATGCCTTTGGACAAGTGCCGCCTGATTCTGTCCTTACCTCCCTGCTCAATGAATTGGGACGAACGCGCGCGGATACGGTTCTGGTTCTCGACGACTATCACCGGGCCGAGAACAAGGATGTCGATCAAATCGTGAATTCCTTGATCGATCGATCGCCGCCGCACTTTCACCTGATCCTGGCCAGCCGGGAAGTTCCCGGCATCAAACTTGCGGAACTTCGGGCAAGCAAGGATTCGGTTGAAATCGGCGCCGAGGATCTGCGGTTCACGCCGAACGATGCGAAGAGCATGTATTCCCATGGACAAAAGTCGTCCGTTTCGACCGAGCAAGCTGTTTCTCTGACCGAGCAAACCGAGGGTTGGGTGCTCGCGCTGCAACTTGCAGGACAGTTCATGGAGAACGAAGGCAGCGGTATCGATGTTATCGAAAGATTTTCCGGCCGCACGGCGGAAATGGCGGATTATCTTTCGGAACAGATACTGCTGGGACTGCCGGACGAGATTCAATCCTTTCTAATGGAAACATCGGTGTTGGAGCGATTTAACGGCGACATCGCGAATGCCATTCGGGGAAAGACCGACAGTTGGTTCATGGTAGAGGAATTGGAGAGACGCAATCTCTTTCTTTTCTTTCTGGATAGTGAGCGCAAGTGGTTTCGATATCACCATCTGTTTCAGGAATTTCTTCACGAGCGCTTGCGGCGGCTCGACACCGCAAGGCTTGAATCACTTAATCGCGCCGCCGCCGACTGGTTTGTGCGTAACGGCCAGCTTTCCACCGCCGTTCATCACGCGATACTCGCGAATGATCTTGAACTGGCCGCCGACTTGCTGGAACAGGCAGGCGGTTGGAGAATGGTCCTGACGGGCCAAGTGGGAATCATTCGAAGCGCTTGTGACAAGATCCCTAAGAAGAATATTCGGGAACGGCCACGTCTGTGGCTCGGAGAGATTCTTCTTCTTGCGAAAACCGGAACAATTGTGGAAGCACGGCGCAAGCTTGATGAGTTCACGGCCAGCGGATTTGCCGCTGTTCAATCAGACAAGCCACTATATGCCGAACATCAGGTTGTCGACATTATTGTGGCCGGCTACGAAGACCGGCGGGTGAGCGCGAAAGACCTGTCGTCGCTTGAAGAATCAGTCGCTGATCCAGAGGTGCTGGATAACGTCGTCCTCGCCTTGCTCTACAACTATCTGTGTCTGGTCTACCTGGATTTCTGTCGGTTCGACAAGTCCATAGAAGCTGGAAACCGGTCGATCAACCACTTTCGGGCGATGGGGAACGACTATGCCGAAAAGCTTGTTGAAACCCACATCGGCCAGGCCAAACTTGGCCAGGGCCGCTTGATCAACGCGCGGGACATCTACCAGCGTGTATATGACAGCGCTCAGGCTTCATTCGGTTTTGACGATGATGCGGCGGCAATTGCCGGCACGCTGCTGGCGGAGACCGCCTATGAGCGTAACGAATTGGCGGCGGCCAAGGAACTGCTGGATACAACGCTGCCCCACGTCGAACGTTTCGACGGCTGGTTTGACATTTACGCGGCCGGCTATCTCACGGCGTCGTCGGTAGCACATGCGACAGATGGCATCGATGCAGCCTTAACAGTGCTCGACCGGGCGGAGGAGACGGCGAGGCGCCGGGGCCTTGATCGTCTCGTGCTGCTGTCCAGGGTACACCGGGCGCGGGAACTGACGCTTGCCGGGCGGCTTGATGAAGCGGCGGCAATCGTGGCGCGCAACGAGGCCATGCGAAGCCGGGGTAGCGGATTTTCCAGTTGGCGGCTTTGGGAGGCGATGGGCCCGATGTTGGCGCGTCTTGCTCTGCGCAGGGGTGATCCCGGCGGGGCTCTGGAAATTCTGCGCCCGCTCGAAGAAGAAGCCGCCGCCAACGGTTGTGAGCATCAATCCATCAGGCTTCTGGCGCTTTTGGCCCTTACCAACCATGAGAAGGGCGAGCGTAAGATCGCCCTGGAATGCCTGGAGCGGGCGGTTCTTCTTGCGGCCCCACAAGGCTTTGTTCGGCCCTTTGTCGAAGAGGGCGAAGCCATGAAACAACTTTTCAGCAACCTGCTGAAAGCCGGGCCGAAACTCATACCAGCGGTTACTTCTTTCGTTGAAGCAATTCTCAATACTGAGGAAGCTTACGGCGGTGCCTTGTTGAGCGAGAGAGAGAGCCAAATCCTCGGCATGATCAGCAGCGGACACTCGACCAAGGAAATGGCGCATCTTCTCGCGTTGTCTGAAAACACGGTCAAGTATCACCGCAAGAGAGTCTATAAGAAGCTTGGCGTGGCTAGCCGGTCGCAGGCCGTCGCCACGGCGCGCAGGCTTTCGCTCTTGTCATAAGTGATTGTTGGTTGGGGAAGGGAAAGAAGAGCAAATGAGTACCCGGCAGCAAGGCCGCGCGGGCCCCTATCCCGACCCTTCGTCACTGGAGGCGACGCTTTGGGCCAAGACGGCGCCGGCGTTGCCGGAAACCCGGGTTCTTTCCGAATCGCTTGAAGTGGATGTCGCCATTGTCGGCGCTGGATTCACGGGCACGTCGGCCGCCTTGCATCTTGCCGAGGCAGGCAGGAGCGTTGCCATTCTGGAGGCCGAGGAAATCGGCTGGGGATGCTCGAGCCGAAACGAAGGCAACGCCGCGCCGAGTTGGTGGGGAACGCCGCCAGATACGGTCGTCTCGCGCCATGGCGAGGAGCGCGGTGGACGCATGAACCGGATGGTGGCCGAATCCGGCAATCTGGTCTCCGAACTTGTCGAAAAACATGGCATCAACTGCGACTACCGCCGGAGGGGTGTGCTCTGGGTGGCGGAAGACGAAAAACAACTCCGCAAGATTACAAGCAGCGGGGAACAATGGGCGCATTACGGACATCGCATCGAACCGGTATCCCGCCAGGATGTTACGGACTATATCGCCACGGAACGGTACATCGCCGGTCTGGTCAATCTGGAATACGCCCAGATCAATCCAGCGGCTTATGTCAGGGGCCTGGCGCAGGCCGCGCAGACGGCGGGGGCGAGTATTTTCACGCGCTCACGCGCCACCGCAATCAAAAAGAAGGGAGAGCGTTGGCAGGTGGCAAGCGCGAACGGCGAAATTACCGCCGACCGGGTCATCATCGGTACCAACTCCTACAGTGGTGCTCTTTGGCCTTCATTGTCCCGCAGCTTCTATCCCGCCACCATCGCCATGTTCGCCAGTGAGCCCTACGCCGACGGGGGCAGGTCCATTTTGCTGAAGGACATTCCGTTTCACGATTCGAATACCCTGAGTTTCTTCGGTGTCTTCTTTGATAGCGAGGGTCGTCTGCTCGGCGGTGTTGTGCCGCCGATCAACAGATCAGCGTCCCTTGAGTCCATCGCCTGGCCCGCCGACCTCAAATTTGCCAAGGTATTCCCGCAGTTGCCCCTGCCCACCTGGCAGCACGTTTGGGTCGGCACCGCGTGCATGATGCCTGATGCCATGCCGCGGGTTTACCGTCTGGAGCCGGGCATTTATTCCGCTATGGGGTACTCCGGGACCGGCATCTGCCCGGCGACGGCAATAGGACGGGAATTGGCAAAGATGATTGTCAGTGGCGATGAGGGTGACTGCGCCATGCCCATTTCCGAGGTGAAGAAACTGCCGTTTACGCGCCTCGTTCCTTTGCTGGCGCGCTATATCTCGAACCCGATCATGCGCCAGAGCTACCGGTTCGCTTGAAATAGCGGCATTGCGCCACCCTTTTTGGCCAATTGTGACCGGCCCGCCCAGGGGCATACACATCAGACTCCGAGTTGAATCGCAGGAACGATCAGTGCATGAGTAGCTTGCAGCAAAACCAGGCGGGCTCCGACCTGGACCCCTGGTCCCTGGAGGCGACGCTTTGGGCGAAGACGGCGCCGGCGCTGCCGGATACCTCGGCCCTTTCCGAATCCCTTGACGTGGACGTGGCCATTGTCGGCGGCGGATTCACCGGCATTTCGTCGGCCCTGCATCTTGCCGAAGCTGGCAAGAGTGTCGCCGTTCTTGAGGCCGAGGAGATTGGCTGGGGATGCTCAAGCCGGAATGAAGGAAACGCCGCACCGAGTTGGTGGGGCACGCCGCCGGATGCGGTCATCTCCCGTTACGGTGAGGAGCGCGGAGAGCGCATGAACCGGTTAGCGGCCGGATCCGGCGATCTGGTATCCGAACTTGTCGAAAAGCATTCAATCGAGTGCGAGTACCGCAAGAAGGGCGTGCTCTGGGTCGCGGAAAACGAAAAACAAATGCGGACGATTACCAGCACCGGGGAGCAATGGGCGCGTTACGGCCATCGCATTGAACCGGTAACTGGTCAGGACGTGCCTGACTATATCGCCACGGAACGGTACATCGGCGGTATCATCAACAGAGATTACGCGCGGATCAACCCGGCAGCCTACGTCAGGGGCCTGGCGCGCGCCGCTCTGGCGGCGGGGGCGCGGATATTCACGGGCTCGCGCGCCATGTCCATTGAAAAGCAGGGTGATCGCTGGCGCGTGTCAAGCGCAGAGGGCGAGGTTACCGCCGACCGGGTCATCATCGGCACCAACTCCCATAGCGGTACGCTTTGGCCTCTATTGTCGCGCAGTTTCTATCCCGCCACCGTCGCCATGTTCGCCAGTGAGTCCTATGCCGACGGGGGCAAGTCTATACTGTTGAAGGATATATCGTTTCACGATTCGAACATTTTGAGTTTCTTCGGTGTTTTCTTTGATGATGCCGGTCGCATGCTGGGCGGCATCGTACCGCCAATAAACAAATCGGCCTCGCTTGAGACCATTGCCCGACCGGCCGATGTGAAGTTCGCCAAAATTTTTCCGCAACTCCCGCTGCCCACTTGGCGGCATCTGTGGATCGGGACCATGTGCATGATGCCCGATGGGGTGCCACGTGTGTATCGCCTGGCTCCGGGTGTCTATTCCGCCATGGGGTATTCCGGTTCCGGAATTTGCCCGGCGACGGCAATAGGTCGGGAATTGGCCATGATGATCGTCAAGGAGGATGAGAGCGTTTGTGCTATGCCCGTTTCCGAGGCGAAAGCACTGCCTTTCGCTCGCCTGGTTCCGCTGCTAATGCGCGGCATCTCGAATCCGATCATGCGCCTAAGCTACAGATTTAATTGAAAATGCTCTTGCGAAGGAAAACCGTCAGATGAAACAGAAAATTCGCCTCATTGCGCCCCTGGTCACCGAAGGACTGCGGCTCGACGAATACGTGGCGGATCTCTCGGACGCGCAAGTCGAGGTCAGCGCGGTCATTCTTGAGACCGGGCCGGCGTCGGTGGAGGGCTCCTTTGACGAGGCGCTCGCCGTTCCCGGCGTGGTCAACAGGGTGATCGAGGCCGAGCAGGAAGGATGCGCCGCCGCCATCATTGATTGCATGAGCGACCCGGGGCTGGAAGCCGCGCGCGAGGTAGCGGCAATGCCGGTATTTGGCCCGGCGCAAACCTCGATGCACGTGGCGTCCACCATCGGCCACCGTTTTTCCATGCTTGCCGTTCTTGGCCGCCAAATCTCCCTGTTCGACGGTCTGGCCGCTAAGTATGGGGTGGCCGGGAATATGGCCTCGGTCCGCTCCGTGGAAATTCCGGTGCTGGAGTTGGAAAAAAATCCCGGGCTTCTGTGCGAGGGGTTGGTGCGCCAGGCTATCCTGGCCGTAGAAGAGGACGGCGCGGACACGGTGATCCTCGGTTGTACCGGGCTTGCCGGACTTGCCGGACAGGTTCGTGATGGCTTGGCCGCGGAAAAGGTAATGGACGTTCTGGTCGTCGACCCCATCGAAAGCACGGTCGCTTTCGCCGCCGGTATTTTGAAGTGCGGCCTCGGCCACAGCAAGCGGGTCTTTTCGCAACCACGCCAGAAGCGGATTGTCGGTTACGACGTGCCGGGCCGGTCGGCGGAATAGTTTGAACTTGTAAGCAGGATCGAAACGAATGCGAATTGGCGTAGATGTGGGTGGCACCAATACCGATGCCGTGGTCATGGACGGCTCGGCGGTAGTGGCTTCGGTCAAATTGCCGACCACGGCGGATGTCAGTAGCGGAATCGTTGCCGCCATCCGGCAGGTTCTAAAGGATTCCAAGGCCGACCCGAAATCAATGACCGGCGTCATGATCGGCACCACCCATTTTACCAAT
>CAYOOG010000065.1:0-3280 GCA_964405515.1 uncultured Alphaproteobacteria bacterium
GCGCCCTGATAGGGCTCGATATAGGACGGGTGGTTGTGGCTTTCCATCTTGAAGACCGCTGCCTGGCCGTCGCCGATATCGACGATGCCGGCGTTCTCGCCGGGCCCGCAAATCACCCAAGGCGCATCGGTAAGAAGCGTTTTCAGCCACTTCTTTGAGGATTTGTAGGAGCAGTGTTCGCTCCACATGACCGAAAAAATGCCGAGCTCGGTGATGCTCGGCGCGCGGCCCAGCATATCCTGAATGACGCCGTAGTCCTCGGCGCTCAGGCCGTGCTGCAAGGCCTCCTCGGGGACTTTGTTCGCTTTCACGTTCACGACAAAGCCGCCACCAGGCCGCTGAACATGGCGGCGCCGTCGTCGCCGCCCAGCAGGGGTTCGATAACCCTCTCCGGGTGCGGCATCATGCCAAGTATCTTGCGGTCCTTGCTGAAGATTCCGGCGATGTTATTGACCGAACCGTTGGGGTTGGCGTCCGTTTCCACTTCGCCCGTGGGCCGGCAATAGCGAAACGCCACTCGGTCCTCGCTGCCCAAAGCCTCCAAGGTCTCGTCGTCGGCGAAGTAACTGCCATCGTGGTGCGCGATCGGTACGCGGAGCACCTGATCCTTCTTGTAGTCGTGCGTAAAGGCGCTGTCTGTGTTTTCCACCCGCAGGTAGATGTCGCGGCAGACGAACTTAAGCTCGGCGTTGCGCATCAAGGCGCCGGGCAGCAGGCCGGTCTCGGTCAAGACCTGGAAACCGTTGCAGATGCCGAGAACCGGCACTCCAGCCTTGGCGCGCTCCAAAACCGTTGCCATGACCGCCGAACGCGCCGCCATGGCGCCGGAGCGCAGATAATCACCGTAGGAAAAACCGCCGGGCAGCACGATAAGATCAACCTTGGGCAGGTCGGCGTTGCCGTGCCAAGCCATGACAGGCGCCGCGCCGCAGGCTTTCTCCAGCGCCACGGCAACGTCGCGGTCGCAGTTGGAACCCGGGTAGACGATCACGGCCGCCTTCATGGGGCCGTACCTCGCCGCTGGCATTTGCTCGCCGTCATTCGTCCAAATCTATGGCGTAGTTTTCGATCACCGTGTTGGCCAGAAGTTTCTTGCACATGTCCTCAACCTGGCCGCGCGCCTTGGCCGGGTCGCTCTCCGCCAGTTCGAGTTCCAGGTACTTGCCCTGGCGCACGCCGCCGACGCCGGCAAAGCCCAAATCGCCGAGCGCATTGGCCACGGCTTTGCCTTGCGGGTCGAGGACACCGTTCTTCAGGGTAATATGGACACGCGCCTTCACGGTAAGCACTTTCCGACAACAATTGAGGGGGTCAACAGCCTGCGGCCACCAGCCCCGCGTAATAGATCAGGCCTTCTTCTTTTTTTTCTTCTTTTTCGCGTCTTCAATATCGGCAATTTCTGCGACATTGCCGTTTCCGTCCTCGGTCAAGAGGCCAAGGCGTCGCGCCACTTCGCGGTAAGCGTCTTCGACGCCGCCCATGTCGCGGCGGAAGCGGTCCTTGTCCAACTTCTTGTTGGTGGCAATGTCCCAAAGCCGGCAACTGTCGGGGCTGATTTCATCGGCGAGCACGGTGCGCACCTCTTCATCCTGATAGAGGCGGCCGAATTCGAGCTTGAAATCGATCAACCGGATGCCCACACCTTGCAGCAAGCCAGAGAGAAAATCATTTACTCTCAATGACATAGCTATCATTTCGTCAATTTCCTGGGGGCTGGCCCAGCCAAAGGCGGTAATATGCTCTTCGGAAATCATGGGGTCGTCCAGTTCGTCGGCCTTGTAGAAAAACTCGACGATGGAGCGGGGCAGGGGTGTGCCCTCTTCAATGCCCAGGCGCTTTGATATGGACCCGGCGGCGATATTGCGGACCACCACCTCGACCGGAATAATCTCGACCGAGCGCACCAATTGCTCGCGCATGTTCAGGCGGCGCACGAAATGGTTCGGCACGCCGATTTCCGCCAGCCGCGTCATGATGTATTCGGAAATGCGGTTATTGAGCACGCCCTTGCCGGTGATCGTGCCCTTTTTCTTGGCGTTGAACGCCGTCGCATCGTCTTTGAAATATTGCACCAAAGTGCCCGGCTCTGGTCCTTCGTAAAGGATCTTCGCCTTGCCTTCGTACACTTGCCTGCGCCGAGACATTGGCCTACCCGTGTAGTTGAGGGTCGTTGAGGATTTCGATAACCGGCGCCGACCGCCGTGCAGATATGGTCTTCCGTGATCTTCGGCGAACATAGCCGATATGACCGGCCAACACAATCGGCCAGGAAACCTTTGGCCACCACCGGTTTGGGGCTACCCGAGGCGGTTGGCAACGCCGCCCGGCTGGGGTATTGATTCCCCCGCCCGGCAAGGCTATTGATGGGTCTTGAACCCGCAGGAGCCATTGGAGATCAAAGCATGAGCAGCACCTTCGACAAGCGCGAAAAGGGTGAGGAAACCAAGTTCGCCATGGAGGCCGAATTGACCTTCAAGGCCAACGCGCGGCGGGCCAAGCTGATGGGGCTCTGGGCGGCTGATCTCATGGGAATAGAGGGCGAAGCGGCCGATGCCTACGCCCGCGAGGTGGTCAGCGCCGACCTGGAAGAGGTGGGCGACGACGACCTTTTCGCCAAGATCAAGGGCGATCTGGACGGCAAGGGGGTCGACGCCTCGGAGCACCAGATCCGCCGTCAGATGGAAGAATTACTGGGCGTCGCCCGCCAACAGGTCGAGGCGGGAGAGTAGGGCGCTCTAACTCCCGCCGAACACCCGGGCGAAGATCGTGTCTACGTGCTTGGTGTGGTAGGCGTCGTCGAACAGGCCTTCCAGGTCAGCCTCGCTCAAGGCGCCGGAAACCTGGCCGTCGGCCTTCAATAACTCCAGAAAATCCGCGCCTTCGCTCCACACTTTCATGGCGTTCTGTTGCACCAGCGAATAGGCGTCCTCGCGGCTGATCCCGGCCTGGGTCAAGGCCAGCAGCACGCGCTGTGAATGGATAAGGCCGCCGAGCGCCGCCAGGTTCTCCGCCATGCGCTCCGGGTAGACAACCAGCTTGTCCATCATGCCGGTGAGGCGGGCCAGGGCAAAGTCCAGGGTCACGGTGGCGTCGGGGCCGATCATGCGCTCCACCGACGAATGTGAGATATCCCGCTCGTGCCACAGGGCGACGTTCTCCATGGCCGGGGTCACGGCCATGCGCACGATGCGGGCAAGGCCGGTCAGATTTTCGCTGAGGATCGGGTTGCGCTTGTGGGGCATGGCCGAGGAGCCCTTTTGCCCCTTTGAGAAGAATTCCT
>CAYOOG010000065.1:3290-13824 GCA_964405515.1 uncultured Alphaproteobacteria bacterium
CCTCCGCTTCCAGCACTTCGGTTCGTTGCAGATGGCGGATTTCCACCGCCAGGCGTTCGATGGAACTGGCGATAACGCCCATGACGGCAAAGAACATGGCGTGGCGGTCGCGGGGGATGACCTGGGTAGAAATAGGCTCGGCCTCGAGGCCCATGGCTTTGGCCACGTGCGCCTCGACCTTGGGGTCGATGTTGGCGAAGGTGCCGACGGCGCCAGATATGGCGCAGGTCGCGATTTCCTTGCGCGCTGCCGCCAGACGTTCCCGGTTGCGGGCAAACTCGGCGTAGGCCTGGGCCATCTTGAGGCCGAAGGTTACGGGCTCGGCGTGGATGCCGTGGCTGCGCCCGACGCAAACGGTCATCTTGTGTTCCAGGGCGCGCCGCTTGAGGATCTCAAGGAGGGCATCCAGATCGGCGAGAAGGATGTCTGCGGCCTTGGCCAATTGTACGTTTAAGCAGGTGTCCAGAACGTCGGAGGAGGTCATGCCCTGATGCACGAAGCGGGCGTTGTCGCCAACGTGCTCGGCCAAGTTGGTCAGGAAGGCGATGACGTCGTGTTTGACCTCGGCCTCGATCTCGTCGATGCGGGCGACCTCGAAGGCGCCCTTGTCCCAAACCGCCTTGGCTGCCTCTTTTGGCACGTTGCCCAGTTTCGCCTGGGCGTCCATGGCGTGGGCCTCAATCTCCAGCCAGATGCGGAATTTCTCTTCCGGCTCCCATAGGGCGGTCATTTCCGGGCGGCTGTAGCGGGGAATCATGACGTCCAGCTTTCCATTCTAAAGGGCGAAGTGCTCGGCACCATCGAGCCATGATAATTCAGGCCCGCCCCGGTAACGCGAATGCCGTGAAGTTCCGCGCGAACAACCTTCAGCATGCTTTCAAATCCTCGTGGCCCAAAAGTGAGCCGGAGAGCGGCCTTCATACACGCCAGGGGTCCGGAATGCCAGTATTTCCGCGCCTTGGGCAGCCTCACTCCGCGGCCCCGAAAGGCCGTTAACGGGGGAGCAGGTTGTCTGACCACGCAGGGGTCTAATCCGAGGGAAACAGCGATGCAGCAGAGATGGCTTCCTACGCCCTGTTAACTTCTTGTTAACGAAATTCCACAATTATTTTCTTTTCTGCTTCTCAACCATCACTTTTATCGCATATGGTGTTTAAACTTTATACGCGAAATTTCGTCTAACCGCCGCACTCTCCAAAGTGGCGCGGACGGGCCGTGGGCAAGGGGCGTCGCGCGGATCTAAAAACAATAAGCCAAGCATACGAGGGGCTTCATGGCACGCATCCTGCTGATTGAAGATGATGAAATGTTGCGGCTTTGCCTGCGCGACCTGCTGGTGATCGACGGTCATGAAGTAATGGAAGCCGGTGACGGCCAGGAAGGCCTGGACAAATTCCGCGCGGAACCGACGGATGTGGTGGTCACCGATTTGGTGATGCCCAAGCGCGATGGGCTGGGGTTGATCGTCGAAATGCTGCAGGACTGTCCCCAGACCAAGATCATCGCCTTTTCCGGCGGCGGCAAGATCGGCAAGGAACATCTCCTCGACGTCGCGAAGAGCTACGGTGCGGCGTGCACCTTGATGAAACCCTTCGCTCCCCAGGAATTGCTCGACGCTCTGGCCAATTGCCTGAATTCTGATTCTCACTAGCTTGTCCGGGTTGCGGTGAACCGCGAGGTTCCGCCCGATCCGATTCTGCTCTAGAGTCCTTCCGACCGTTGGGCGGCTGCTTTGGAATCACATTCATGAAATTCGGTGTTGGACAGCCGGTGCGGCGTGTCGAGGACAAACGGTTCTTGACCGGCAACGGCCGCTATATCGACGACGTCAATGTCCCCGGGCAAGCCTATGCACACATGGTCCGTTCGCCCCACGCCCATGCCGATATATCCGCCATCGATGCCGCCGGCGTGCTGAGCCAGCCGGGCGTGCTTGCGGTCTACACAGGCGCGGACGTTGCGGCGGCTGGTCTGGGTGGAATGCCGTGCTTTGGCACGGTGGAAAATCGCGACGGCTCGGAAATGACCATCCCCCATCGGGCGCTCTTGGTTGAAAGCCGAGTCCGGTTCGTTGGTGACATGGTGGCCATGATCGTCGCTGAGAGTGCGCAACAGGCCGAGGATGCCGCCGACCATCTTGTGGTGGATTATGTGGCGCTCCCGGCCAGTTGCGATACGCGGGCCACGGTGGAAGAGGGTGCGGTTCAAGTATGGGACGAAGCGCCGGGCAACATTGCCTTCGACTGGGAGGTTGGAGACGCTGCCGCCGTTGACGCCGCCTTTGCCGAAGCCGCCCATGTGGTGAAACTTGATCTCATAAATAACCGGGTGGTGCATAGCGCTATCGAACCCCGCGCCGCGATCGGCGAATTCGAGCCGGACAGTGGCCGCTACCGGCTGCACACGCCGAGCCAGGGCGTATTCAGTTTGAGGCGCGCCTTTGCCGAGCCGGTCTTTCATATCAAACCGGAAATGATTCAAGTGCTCACCTATGATGTTGGCGGAGGGTTCGGCGCCAAGATTTTTCCCTATCCTGAATACGGGCTTGTGATGTGGGCGGCGAGCAAACTGGGCCGCGCGGTGAAATGGACAGCCGACAGGGGGCAGACCTTCTTGTCGGATACCCATGGTCGCGATCACGTATCAACCGGTGAGTTGGCCCTGGATGGAGAGGGAAAATTTCTTGCCGTCCGGGTTTCCACGTTGGCAAATATGGGCGCCTATTTGCAGACTTTTGCGCCGTTCATCTCAAGCACACCGCACAAGATGCTGGCCGGCGTCTATTTGACCCCAAATATCTATGCCCACGCGAGGGGCGTATTCACGAATACCGTGCCGGTAAGCGCCTATCGTGGCGCCGGGCGGCCGGAAGCCGCGTTCATACTGGAACGTTTGATCGATGTGGCGGCGCGAAGGCTGAATCTGCCACCGGACGAGATCCGCCGGCGCAATTTCATTCCGCCGGATGCCATGCCTTACGAGACGCCCACCGGCCACGTCTATGACAGCGGCGATTTCGCCGAGACCCTGGCAAAGGGCTTGGATCTTGCCGATTGGGATGGTTTCGCGGCGCGGCGCGCGGATTCGGCGACTCGGGGCAGATTGAGGGGGGTTGGCCTTGCCTACTACGTTGAAGCCACCGTGGGGGAATCAGAGGAACACGCCCGCATTGAAGTAACTTCCAACGGGGCGGTGACCGGATACGTTGGCACCCAGAGCAACGGCCAGGGTCACGAAACAGCCTTTGCCCAGATCATTGCCGAGCAAATCGGTGTCCCTCTCGAAAGTGTGCGAATTATGTCCGGCGACAGCGACGCGCTGCCGGGTGGGGGTGGAACGGTAGGGTCGCGTTCACTGGTCAGTGGCGGCGGCGCGATTCAATTGGCCGCGGAGGATGTCATTACCAACGGGCGGCGTGTGGCCGCTGCTGAATTGGGTGTTGGCGAGGACGAGATCGAGTTTGTTGACGGTCGGTTCTCGGCTGTTGGCTCGGCGCAATCGATCTCCGTTGCCGAGGTTGCGGCTGTGGCCGCCGGTAGGGCGAGCGTCGGGGATACCGATGCAGAGGCCGGGCTCATCGGTATCGGCGAAATGGGAAACGGCGTACGCAATTTCCCCAACGGTGTGCATATTTGCGAGGTCGATGTTGATAAGGATACCGGGAACATTGATGTCGCGCGCTACACCGTTGTCGATGACTTTGGCCGGGTGCTGAATCCGCTCCTGGTGGAGGGCCAGGTCCATGGCGGCATCGCGCAGGGAATTGGTCAGGCGATGCTCGAGTTGGCAGCTTATGACAAGCAGTCGGGTCAGCTTCTGAGTGGCTCCTTTACCGATTACGCTATGCCCAGGGCGGACCATTTTCCCAACATAGCTTTCGACACCAACGAGGTCCTGTGCAAGACCAATTGGCTTGGCGCCAAGGGCGCGGGGGAGGCTGGGACCGTCGGCGCGCTGCCCGCCTTCGTTAACGCCGTGGTCGATGCGCTTGAAGAGTACGGTATCGAACACCTGGACATGCCCTTACAGCCGGAGCGCGTCTGGCGCGCCATACGCGAGGCGTCGGAGGCCTAGAATCTTTCTATATCGTGATGGTTTTGTCGACGAGGTTGTTTAGTTCAGCAGCAAGCTGAGTTCCAATTTCGTCCAGATCCCCGGTAACGCCACCTCTTATAACGGCGCTGATGGCGTCGACGTGACCGGCCATGATGCGCGTGGCCTTCGGGTTCTTGTCGAAGTCTTCCTCGATGAATCGGCAGAGCGAGCTGGAAATGCGTGTGACCAGTGGATAGCCGAAGGACGATCCTAGTCCCTTCAAGTCGTGCGCTGCGGCGTGGAATTCCGTCAGCAATTCGTCCCGTCCGCTTGATTGGGTTTGGTAAGCTTCAAAGGCGCCGCGCATGCGCTCCATATCGCGGCCTAGCCAGTCCTGGAAGTTTTCCTTAAGCCCTTCGACGGCCTGCTCGGCGCGCTCGATGATCGCAGGGTCCAATCCGCCCGGCATGCCATCGCGGGCGCCGACCTTCTGGCGCAGCCTGTTCGACGGGTCCATGGGGTTCATCCTGTGCTGAAAATTCATTGCGGAGCCTTGCTGTTCGAATTGGCTTGAGCCCGCATATCTCAACACAAAATAGTGAATATTGGGTTGCCGCCCTAAAACATGCGACCCGGGGCGACGGCCTCGTGGGAGACGCCAAGTGCTTGAAATTCAGCGGGAAAAGACGTTCCGGCCAACAGACTCGCGGTTATGGCGGCGAGAGCGGGGGCGGTTTGAAAGCCATAGCCCCCCTGTCCCGCGAGCCAGAAAAATCCCTGCGCGCTTTGGTCCGGGCCGACCACGGGCGAGTTATCTAGGGCGAAAGTGCGCAGCCCGGCCCATCGTTGTTCGATTTTGTCCACTTTTGCCGTGGTGTGGCGTTCAAAGCGGTCTACGGCCAAGGCGATGTCCATTTCATCGGGCTGTACGTCGGAGGGTGGCAATCGCATTTCGTCCGCCGGGGTAATGAGCAGGCGGCCGGAGCTGGGTTTGAAGTAAAATTCCTCGTCGACGTCGCGGACCAGAGGCCAAGTGTCGCAGCCCAGGTTTGGGGGCTGTGGGACACTAATTACGGTGCGCCGCCGCGCGATAAGGCCAATAGGGGGCACGCCTGCCATTTCGGCAATCTCGTCACACCAGGCGCCGGCTGCGTTGACAACCACCGGTGCGAAGAATTCGCCGGCCGCGGTCTTCACGACCCAACGGCCCTCTTGAAAGGACAGGCCGCGTACACCCGCCCTCATGATGGTGTCGCCGCCCGCTGCCTTGTGCCCACGCAAGTATCCCTGATGGATGGCATTAACGTTGAGGTCCATGGCATCCGGCTCCAGCACGGCGCGCGACAAGTGCTCGGCATTCAATATCGGCACCATGCTCATGGCGTCTCCGCGATCAATGGCGGTCAGATCAGGTTTGCCCTTCCGCGACAGAAGTTTGTCGAGAGAATCTTGTTGATCCTCGCGGCCGACGTAAAGACATCCGCGCGGTGAGAGCAGCGGCTGGTCCGCGAATCCGTCCGGAGGTGATTCATAAAAACGCCGGCTGGCGCGCGTTAGCGCCCGCACCACTGAATTGCCGTAAGACTCGACGAAAGTCGCCGTGGAGCGGCCCGTGGCGTGATAGTCTGGGCGTTCCTCGCGTTCGAGCAGCAGCACCCGGCCATGGCGTCCCAATTCGAACGCTGCCGAGGCACCGGCGATCCCAGCGCCGATGATAAGAAAATCGTACCCGGCCAAAGTCGGATTCCCCCGAGGCAGTTATCTAATGTACGAACTGTTCGAGCAGAATTCGCTCTTCAAGACTGTGGTCAGGGTCAAAGAGCATGAGCACGCCGACGTCCCGGTCCTCTCGAACGCTCACTTCGACCACGTTGCGCACTTCTTTGTAGTCGGCGACGGCGCTGGTCGGGCGCTTCTGGAAATTCTGGATCTCAAATTTGATCTCGCTCTTGCAAGGCAAGAGGGCCCCACGCCAGCGGCGGGGCCGAAACGCGCTTATCGGCGTCAGGGCCAGGATGTCCGAACCCAGCGGCAGGATAGGGCCTGCGGCGGATAAGTTGTAAGCCGAACTGCCCGCTGCGGTTGCCACTAGGACGCCGTCGCAAACCAGTTCCTCCAGACGCACGTTGCCATCCACTGAAATCCGAAGTTTTGCCGCCTGCCTTGTCTCACGCAGCAGAGATACCTCGTTAAAGGCGATGGCGGACACCTCCTCGCCATCAGCAGTCTTCGCTGTCATGTCCAAGGGATGTAGCCTTGTCTGCTCGGCCCTTTCGAGGCGGGCAAGAAAATCATCCTCGGCATAGGCGTTCATCAGGAATCCGACTGTGCCGGTGTTCATGCCGTACAGCGGTACACCAAGACTCAGGTACGTGTGCATGGCATGAAGCATAAAGCCGTCACCGCCCAAGGGAACAATGACGTCCGCCGATTCCGGGTCATACTGTCCGTACATCTGGACAAGCTTATCCTTGCCCGCTAGGGCTTCCTGGCTGTCAGCGGCGACAAAAGAAATCTTCTTCTCGGGCATACTGCACCCCTTCTCGGGCATACTGCACCCTAGCGTTCTATACCGGTTCTTGCATTTAGTATCTTATGCGCGGATGCGCAATATACCAGTTTAACCGCCGGTAATGCTCATGTGGCGTACGAGGGCAGGTTTTGTGGCGTTGCGGTCGATAACGAAATCGTGGCCTTTCGGCTTGGCGGCGATGGCGGCGTCGATAGCCGCCACAAGGTCAGCGTCGCCGGTCCCGTCGCGCAGGGGGGTTCGCAAATCGGCTGCATCATCCTGGCCGAGGCACATGAACAGCGTGCCGGTGCACGTCAGGCGTACACGATTACAGGATTCGCAGAAATTGTGACTAAGCGGCGTGATAAAGCCGACGCGGCAGCCGGTCTCCTTGACCTGAACGTAACGTGCCGGGCCGCCGCTTCGGTAGTCGATGTCTTCAAGGCGCCAGTCGGCGGCGAGCTGTTCGCGCACTGACGCAAGTGACAGGTATTGATCCGACCGGTCACCGCCGATATCACCCAAGGGCATGGTCTCGATAAAGGTCAAGTCCATGCCCCGGTCGCCGCACCAGGCAACCATGCCGCTGAACTCGTTCTCGTTAACACCGGCCAGCGCCACGGCATTTATTTTCACCTTAAGCCCGGCATCGAGCGCCGCTTCAATTCCTGCCTTGACCCTATCCAAATTTCCGATGCGGGTGATGGATTTGAACTTGGCGGGGTCAAGCGTGTCCAGCGAGACGTTGATCCGGCGGACGCCATATTCGAAAAGCTTATCCGCATGTCGAACCAAATGGCTGCCGTTGGTGGTTAAGGTCAACTCGTCCAGTCCGCCACTTTCCAGATGCCTGCCAAGGGAGCGAAACAGGCCCATGATGCCTCGGCGAACCAGTGGCTCACCGCCTGTGATCCGCAACTTTCGGACACCGCGCCGGATAAAGGCGGTGCAAACTCGCTCCAGTTCTTCCAGCGTCAGCACTTCTGGCTTTGGCAGAAAGGTCATGTCCTCCGCCATGCAATAGACGCAGCGAAGGTCACAGCGGTCGGTAACCGACACACGAAGATAACTAACCCGCCGCCCGTATGAGTCGATCAGGTGGGGATCGGCAAGCGACGTCTTCGATATCGCCGCTTGTTCTTTGCTCGGTTGAAAAGTCACGTTGTCATCCAAGAATTCAAACCAGTCTCGTACCGGCGCCATTCTAACAATAGACGGCGGGTAAATCCCCCCTACTCAAGATGTGGGTTCTTGGGCTTGGTATTGCTGGGTTTAGGCTTTGCGCCCATGAAGTAGGGGGATGATGTCAGCGTCCTTGTCGTGCATGGTTTTTCTAACGATGTCAACAGCCTCGTCCAGGGTAAGTGTTGGGAACAGCTCCTCAAGAAGAAGCGCTTCCTGGGCGACCAATTCTGGATTTTGAAGCCGCGAGCTTCCAATGGTCTCAAGTACCAGCCTGCCATCGGTCACTTCCATACCGGCGGCGCGGGTGGCAATAGCAATGCCCTCCCAACCACGGTCGTATATCAGACGGCGCAAAAGCCCTGTACGTAGGTGCAGCATTCTGGCGAAGCCAGTTTCGAACAGACTGATCTCACCAAGTTTCAGAGTCTTGATCAGGAACTCAGTGGACAGCGAGCCCTCGCCGCGGAGCCGGTCAACCATCGTTTCAGCCGCGCTTGGCTTAGACGCTTGCTTGATCGCCGCAAACTGCAGGCCCGAGGTCGTCTCATCGAGCAGTTGGTCAAGAAGCTCGGAGTCGACATCGAAATTTTCCGCGATATGCCGCCGCAAGGCCGAGGAAACCCACTTGTACATACTGACCGCCATGTGGGTCGGTAGATCCAGCCGCTCCAGCAAGGGCACCTGGAATGCCTCTGCCTGCTGGGATTCCGCAACTATTCGGCTCATCGTATCGGTCGAAATCTGGGCCTCCCCGTTTCGTAACAGCGCCAGAATGACGTGCTGATTTCCGGTCCCCGCAAGGGCGTCCGATACCGGCTCTTTCAAATTCTTGCGCGCGGCGACGGCCAACTGATGCTGCAAAGTGCGATGTCGGATGATCTCGATCAAGGCTTCGTCATCGAGCTTATCGCCTTGGGTCAGCAGGGGATAGGCGACGCGAACATGGTCGTTAGCCAGTAGGACGATAAGTTCCTGCGGTGCGTCTTCGTCTCGCGCAAGTTTCTCGGCAAGGTCTCGGCGAAGATCCATTTCCACTTCGCCGATGAGCTGACCCAAGATGTCGAACATCAAGCCCAATTCAGCTTGGCTGAATTCCGGCTTTCTTGTCTCAAGCAGCCCAGCGATGCGCAGAAACAGGTCATCCCGCTTCTGTGGCCTGGAATCGTGGGCAAGATCGACGAAATTAAGTACTTCGCGGCGCAGGCCCTGTTTGTTGCTGTCGGGCATTCTCATCCCTCTCGAAAAGTCCCGGCCCCGCCTACAGAAAACGCTCTCCATCTAGGATGGGCGCCGAACGTTAAAGTCGCGTAAACGGTGCCGAAAAAGGCTTTAAGGCTTCTACCCCCGCAAGGCGCGCTGCAATGCCCGCGTGGTCTTGGATTGCCGGCAGGCCGGAATTCGGTGTTCTGGCCGCGGCCGAGTAAATCGAATTTTTTTGAGATTTTCGGTTGAACCTGGGGGGCCATATCCCTATGTTCCTGTCACTCTCCACTCGAGAGTGCCAAAAACATCAACTTATTGGTTCAACAGGTAAATATTGAGGTAGCAGATGAATGTCCGGCCCTTGCACGATCGCGTGCTGGTCAGGCGGATCGAATCCGAGAATCGGACCGCCGGCGGAATTATTATTCCCGACACTGCCCAGGAAAAGCCCAGCGAAGGCGAAGTCGTCGCTGCGGGCTCCGGCGTGCGGGGTGACGATGGCAAGCTTCGCCCCCTCGACGTGAAGTCGGGTGATCGAATCTTATTTGGAAAATGGTCGGGTACAGAGGTCAAGGTCGATGGCGAGGAGCTATTGATCATGAAAGAATCCGACATCATGGGCATCATCGAGTAGATGAAGCGCGAAGGATACGAGGAAGGCACAAATGGCTGCTAAAGAAGTAAAGTTTGAATCGGAAGCCCGGCAGAAAATGCTCGTCGGCGTTGACGTTCTGGCGGATACCGTCAAGGTGACTTTGGGCCCCAAGGGGCGGAACGTCATTCTCGACAAGTCCTTCGGCGCGCCGCGCGTGACCAAGGACGGCGTTTCCGTGGCAAAGGAAATCGAACTTTCCGACAAGTTCGAAAATATGGGTGCGCAGATGGTACGTGACGTTGCTTCACGGACCAGCGATGAAGCCGGAGACGGAACAACGACGGCGACCATCTTGGCTCAAGCCATATTCCGCGAAGGTTGCAAGGCGGTTGCCGCCGGCATGAATCCCATGGACCTGAAACGCGGCATAGAGACAGCCGCGCGCACGGTTGTCGAAAATATCAGCAAAACTTCGACGCCGGTGAAGACCGACAGCCAAGTGGCTCAGGTCGGTACGATTTCCGCCAATGGCGAGGCCGAAATCGGCAAGCTCATTGCTCAAGCCATGCAGAAGGTCGGCAAGGAAGGCGTAATCACCGTCGAGGAGGCCCAAGGGCTGTCCACGGAATTGGACGTCGTCGAAGGCATGCAATTCGACCGTGGCTACCTGTCACCTTACTTCATCACCAACGCCGAAAAAATGGTGGCGGAGATGGAAGAGCCGTACATCCTGCTGCATGAAGGCAAACTATCCGGCTTGCAGGCCATGCTGCCGATTCTCGAATCGGTGGCCCGCGCGGGCCGGCCCTTGCTGATCATCGCCGAGGATGTCGAGGGCGAAGCCCTTGCCACTCTGGTTGTGAACAAGCTGCGCGGCGGACTCAAGATTGCCGCGGTGAAAGCCCCGGGCTTCGGTGACCGCCGCAAGGCCATGCTCGAGGACATTGCCATTCTCACGGGCAGCCAGGTGATCTCCGAGGATCTCGGTATTAAGCTGGAGAACG
>CAYOOG010000066.1:0-13677 GCA_964405515.1 uncultured Alphaproteobacteria bacterium
TTGATCAGCGCCTGGGCCGTGGAAGCAGACGCCCTGTACATCTACTTGCGTGATGAATACCCGGCGCTGCATACGGTGTTGCATCAGGCCATTGCGGAGCTGGAAGCCGCCGGGCTGGTGGCACCGGGCTATATTGTGGTGCGCCGTGGCGCGGGGGCGTATATCTGCGGGGAAGAATCGGCGATGATCGAATCGCTGGAAGGTAAACCCGGCAAACCGCGCCATCGCCCACCGTTTGTGGCCCAGCGTGGATTATTTGACCGCCCGACTCTGGTCAATAACGTCGAAACCGTCTATTGGATTCCGGCCATTTATGCCCAGGGCGCCGACTGGTTTGCCAGTCAAGGCCGCCATGGTCGCAGTGGCCTGCGCAGCTTTTCGGTCTCTGGCCGGGTGAAAAACCCGGGTGTACATCTGGCCCCGGCGGGTATCACCCTTAACGAGCTGATCAACGAATATGCCGGTGGCATGCAGGACGGCCATCAGCTTGCCGGCTACCTGCCCGGTGGCGCCTCGGGCGGCATTCTGCCCGCCAGCAAGGCCGATATCCCACTGGATTTCGACACCCTGCAGGAGCACGGCTGCTTTATCGGCTCGGCGGCGGTAGTGGTGTTTTCCGATCACGATAACCTGCGTAATGTAGCGACCAATCTGCTGGGCTTTTTCGCCGATGAATCCTGTGGCCAGTGTACGCCCTGTCGCGTGGGTACCGAGAAAATGCTCACCCTGCTGGAACGCAGCACCTGGGATGTCGACACGCTGGAGCGGCTTTCCCAGGTGATGATGGATGCGTCCATCTGCGGCCTGGGGCAAGCCGCCCCCAATCCAGTGCTGGGCCTGCTGCGCGATTTCCGCACTGAGCTTGCCGCCCAGAACGTCATTTTCAAAGGGTAAGGAGAACCTTATGAACCAAGAGACCTTTACCCTCACGCTGGATGGCGCAGCCGTGACGGCTTACCCCGGCGACACCCTCTGGCAGGTCGCCAAGCGCGCCGGAGAAACCATTCCGCACCTGTGCTTCAAGGATGCCGAGGGCTACCGTGCCGACGGCAACTGCCGCGCCTGCATGGTCGAAGTGCAAGGCGAACGCGCCCTGGTCGCCAGCTGCCTGCGTGAGGCCAAGCCTGGCATGGTGGTGCATAGTGCCACCTCTGAACGCTCGCGGGTGGCCCGCGAAGGCGTGCTGGAAATGCTCGCCGTGGACCAGCCGCCCCGCGAGCAGAGTCCGGACGCCTCCAGCCATTTCTGGGCCATGGCCGATCAGCTGGCGATTGATGTCGGTGAGGTAAGTGAGCGCTTACCCAAGCGCAGCGAGCGAACTACGCCCACCGTGCACCATGTGGCCGAGCGCGAAAGTGCCGTCGTCAAAGACCGCTCGCACAGTGCCATGGCGGTCAACCTCGATGCCTGCATTGAATGCAACCTGTGCGTACGCGCCTGCCGCGAAGTGCAGGTCAACGACGTCATTGGTCTGGCCCATCGTGGCAGTGCCTCAAAAATTGTTTTCGACTTTGATGACCCCATGGGCGACAGCACCTGTGTGGCCTGTGGCGAATGCGTGCAGGCCTGCCCCACCGGGGCCCTGATGCCCGCCACCCTGGTTGACGAACACGGCGTGGGGGACAGTGTCGCGACTGATAAACAGGTCGACTCTGTCTGCCCCTATTGCGGCGTCGGCTGCCAGCTGACCTACCACCTCAAGAACGACGAGATTGTCTATGTGGAAGGCCGCAACGGGCCGTCCAACCATAATCGTCTGTGCGTGAAGGGTCGCTTCGGGTTTGACTACCCGCGCCATCCGTCACGCCTGACTACCCCGTTGATCCGCCGTGAGGGTGTGGCCAAGGGGCTTGATCCAGACTTCGACCCCGCCCAGCCGCTGACTCACTTCCGTGAGGCCAGCTGGGAAGAAGCGCTGGAATTTGCCGCCACCGGCCTGATCACGCTGAAAGCGGAACAGGGGCCGCAAGCGCTGGCGGGCTTTGGTAGCGCCAAATGTTCCAACGAAGAAGCCTGGCTGTTCCAGAAGCTGATCCGCACTGGCTTTGGCACCAATAACGTCGACCACTGCACTCGGTTGTGTCACGCCAGTTCGGTCGCCGCCCTGATGGAATGCCTGGGCTCTGGCGCGGTGACCGCGTCCTTTATGCAGGCCGCCAACGCCGATGTGGTGATTCTCACCGGCTGCAACCCGGCGGTAAACCATCCGGTCGCGGCCACCTTTTTCAAACAGGTCGCCAAGCGCGGCACCCAGTTCATCATCATCGACCCCCGTGGTCAGGCGCTGGACGCCTACGCCCACCTGAGCGTGCGCTTTAAACCCGGTGCTGACGTGGCGCTGTTCAATGCGCTACTCAATGTCATCGTCACGGAAGGCCTCTATGACGAGACCTACATTGCCGAGCATACCGAAGGCTTCGACGCCCTCAAAGCGCATGTGGTCGATATGACCCCAGAGGCCATGAGCGCCCAGTGTGGCGTAGAGGCTGAGACCATTCGCGAGGTAGCGCGCCTGTATGCCAATGCCGAGCGTGCGATGATCTTCTGGGGCATGGGCATCTCTCAGCATACCCACGGCACCGATAACGCCCGCTGCTTGATCTCGCTGGCCCTGGCCTGTGGCCATACTGGCCGTCCCGGCACCGGCCTGCACCCGCTGCGCGGCCAGAACAATGTGCAGGGGGCCTCGGACGTCGGCCTCATCCCCATGTTCTACCCGGATTACAAGTCCGTCGCCGACGATGATGCGCGCGCGCGCTTCGAGGACCTTTGGGACGCAAAGCTGGACCCCAACCCGGGATTGACGGTGGTCGAGATTACCGACGCCATTCACGAGGGAGCAATTCGCGGTATGTACATCATGGGTGAAAACCCGGCCATGTCGGATCCCAACGTCGCCCACGCCCGTGCAGCCCTCGCCAAACTCGACCATCTGGTGGTGCAGGACCTGTTCCTGACCGAGACCGCGGCTTTTGCCGACGTGGTCCTGCCGGCGTCCGCCTTCGCCGAAAAAGACGGCACCTTCACCAACACTGATCGCCGGATGCAGATGGGCCGCCAAGCCCTCGACCCGCCGGGAGAGGCCCGCCAGGACCTTAAAATCATTCAGGAAATAGCGCGGCGCCTGGGCCTCGACTGGCATTACGATCACCCCCGCGAGGTTTTCGCAGAAATGCGCGAATGCATGCCCTCCATAAAGGGCATCACCTGGGAGCGCCTGGAGCGGGAATCCGCCGTGACCTACCCCTGTGATGATGAGAGTGAGCCGGGGCGCGAAGTTATCTTCGGTGACGGCTTTCCCACGGCATCGGGGCGCGGCAAGTTCGTGCCCTGCAATATTGTGCCGCCGGACGAAACCCCCGACCAGGACTACCCCCTGGTGCTGACCACGGGCCGTTTGTTGGAGCATTGGCACACCGGGGCGATGACCCGCCGCACAGACGCCCTGAACGCCATCGAGCCTGAGGCCATGGCCTTTCTGTCGCCCGGGGATCTCGGCAAGGCCGGCGCGGCGCCCGGCGACACAGTCGAGGTGGAAACCCGGCGTGGCTCAATTCAACTTATGGCGCGGCGAGATTCCCGTGTACCAGAAGGCGTGGTCTTCATCCCCTTCTGTTTTGTGGAGGCGGCGGCCAACCTGCTCACCAACGACGCCCTTGATCCCTTCGGCAAGATTCCCGAGGTCAAGTACTGCGCCGCGCGGGTTCGCCTTGTCGCCCCCGTTGCCGCCGAATAGCCAATGCTTAATCCCATGAAATTGCCGCTCTGGCAGCGCACTTTGATCGGTGCGGCCGCCGTGGCCCTGGTGGCGGCGGGCGTGCTCCTTGGCCCCTGGCTGACGGCAACGTCGCGGCAAATCTCGGTGGAGCCCGTGGCGGGCGTGGAGGTCAAGGTTGAGGAAGCCGCTTGGCGCCTGGCAGAGGCCCTTCGCATCGAGACGATCTCCCACAGCGACCCTTCGCTTATGGACGGAGAAGCTTTCCTCGCCATGCACGACTATCTGGCGGCGACCTTCCCGCGCGCTCACGAAGCGCTGACCCGCGAGCCCGTCAACAACTACAGCCTTCTCTACACCTGGCCGGGCAGCGACCCCAATTTACGGCCTCTGCTGTTGCTGGCGCACCTCGATGTGGTGCCGGTGGAGCCGGGCACGGAACTGAGCTGGTCCCATCCGGCCTTCGGCGGGGTGGTCGATGACGGCTACATCTGGGGACGCGGCGCGATCGACGATAAGGTATCGGCGCTCGGCATCATGGAAGCGGTGGAAGCGCTTCTAGCCAGCGGCTTTGCGCCTAAGCGAACCATTCTGATTGCCTTCGGCCACGACGAGGAATTGGGCGGGGCGAACGGCGCCGGGGTGATCGCGGCGCTGCTGGAAAGCCTAAATGTGCGGCCCCTGTTCAGCCTTGATGAAGGCGGCTACATCCTGGACGGTGTCCTGCCCGGCCTGCCCGCCGCGTCGGCGATGATCGCCACCGCCGAAAAAGGCTATCTGTCCCTGCGCCTGACCGCGCGCGGCGCCGAGGGTCATTCCTCCATGCCGCCGCCCCAGACCGCGCTGGGGCGGGTTGCCGCCGCCATTTACAGGCTTGAGAGCAGCCCCTTTGCCCTGCGCATGAGCCCGCCCGTGGTCGGCATGATCGACCATCTGGCGCCGGAGATGGAATTTCCCGCCGGCGTTTTCATGTCCAACCGCCGGCTTTTTGGCGGCACAATAATGGACCGCGCCTCACGGTCGCCGGTGCTCAACGCGCTCTTGCGCACCACAACGGCCGCCACCATGGCACGGGCCGGCGTCAAGGATAACGTACTGCCCAGCGAGGCCCGCGCGGTGATCAATTTCCGCATCCTGCCGGGAGATACGGTCGACAGCGTGACCCGACACGTGGTCGAGACCATCGACGACGCCCTGGTACAGGTCGAGCCCATGCTTGCCAGCGAGCCCTCCGCCGTTGCGGACAGCGACGGGCCGGAATACGACCTGCTGCACCGCACGGTGCGAGAAGTATTTCCCAATGTCTTGGTGGCGCCCATGCTCTCCATCGGTGGCACCGACAGCCGGCATTATGCGCGGGTGGTGGATAACGCCTATCGCTTCGCACCGATTTATCTGGAGAACGCCGACCTCAAAATGATCCACGGCATCGACGAGCGCATCAGCGTCGACAATTACCGCGACCTGATCCGCTTCTACGCCCGGCTTATGGAAAACGCAGCGGGTTAGGCGCTAATCTCCCCAACAGCCTTTCCGCCTCGACCAAATCCTCCGGCTTGTTGATGTTGTAGAACGGGTCAATGGATCCGGAGGGCTCAGTCGACCACTCGACGGCGGCGATCTTGTAGCCCGCCGTCCAGGCGTCGATTTTGTGCTCGTCTTCAAACACCAGGGCGTGGCGCAAGGCATCAGCCAGGGCCACCGGCCACAAGCCCACCACGGGATGGGTTCTGCCGCCCGACACCGCACAGGCCATGTCCGCGCCCCCGCCCGTCACTGCCGCCAGCAGCCGCGCCGCCAGATCGGCGGGCAGAAAAGGCGCGTCCCCAGGCGCGGACAGCAACCAGGGCACGCCCGGCAAATTCGCCCGCGTCCAATCGAGCCCGGCCAAGATACCGGCAAGCGGCCCGGCGAAACCCGCCACGCTATCCGCCACCCGAGCCCAGGGCCGGGGCGCGAAGCGCGACAAGTCACCGTTAGCATTCAGGATAAGCAGGCGCACCTGGGGCTGGACCCGTTCGATCACATGATCGAGCAGGGCTTGCCCACCAAGTTCCGCAAGGCATTTTTCGCCGCCATTCCAGCGCCGTGACAGCCCACCGGCCAACACAACGCCCGCCACTTGCGATGGGTGTCCCACCTCAGCCGTCATCGCCGCGCGCTGCTTTGCGTTGTTGTTTCGGGTCCTCGTCGCCGATGTGCGCCGGGTCGGCGTCGTATTCGAGCCGCCCTTCTCCCGAGACACAAACAAAGCGCCGCCCCCGCGCCCGGCCGATAAGGGTCAAGCCCGCCTGGCGCGCCAGTTCGACCCCCGAAGCCGTAAATCCCGAGCGCGAAACCAGCACGGGAATTTCCATCTGCACGCACTTGATGACCATCTCGCTGGTCAGCCGCCCGGTGGTGTAAAAGATTTTGTCTTCCGGCCCCACGCCATTGAGGTACATGTAGCCCGCGACCTTGTCGATGGCGTTATGGCGGCCCACGTCTTCCAGGTAGATCAACGGCCGGTCCTGCTCACAGAGCGCACAGCCGTGAATGGCGCCCGCCTTCAGGTAAAGACTGGGCTGGGTGTTGATCTTGCGGGCGATGGCGTAAAGCCACGACGTCTTGAACACGGCGTCGGTCGGCAACGTGACCTGCTCGAACTTCTCCATGATGTCACCGAAGACGGTGCCTTGGGCGCAACCGGACGTACGGATTTTGCGCTGCAGTTTGTATTCGTAGTCGGTCTCCTCCGCCGTGCGCACGACCACGACCTCCGCCTCCTCGTCAACGTCCATGTCGGTGATTTCATCATCCTCGCCCAGCATGTTCTGGTTGACGAGAAAGCCCACGGCAAGATATTCGGGGTAGTCGCCGACGGTCATGACGGTGACGATTTCCCGGGCATTGAGGAACAGGGTCAAGGGCCTTTCCTCGGGTACCGAGATTTCGACCGGCTTGCCCTCGTGGTCCCGGCCCTCCACCTCTCGGGTGAGGTGTCCATCCTTGGGATCGGGCTTGACGGTAAACTCTTTCATGGGCCAACTATGCCCGGAATATGTCTGAAAACAAGCTTGAGGATGATCATGAGCCAGTCTGACGCGACATTGACGGCGGAAATCTGCCTCATCGCCCGTGACGCGGGCGCAGCCATTCTCTCTATTTACGGGAGTGATTTCGAGGTCCGCTCAAAGGACGACGCCTCTCCCGTGACCGATGCCGACGAGGCGGCTGAGCTTGTCATACTGGCCGGGCTGAAGGCGCTGACACCCGACATACCGGTAGTGGCGGAAGAAAGCGCCGCCGCAGGAAACATGCCCGACGATCTGGGCCGCGAATTCTGGCTCGTCGATCCCCTGGACGGCACCAAGGAATTCATCAGCCGCAACGGCGAATTCACCGTCAATATCGCGCTCATCCGCGACGGCGCGCCGGTTCTGGGAGTGGTCTACGCCCCCGCCGTGGAACGCCTGTTTTTTGCCAGCGGGCCGGGCCGGGCCTTCCAGATCACCGGCAGCGGAGAGGCGCAGGCCATCGCCGCGCGCCCGGCGCCAGATGATGGACTCACCGTGGTGGTCAGCCGTTCCCACAAGGATCAGGCCACGGACGACTATTTGGCGGACTTCACCGTGGCCCATGAGACCTCCGCCGGATCATCTTTGAAGTTCTGCCTGGTGGCGGCGGGAGAGGCCGACCTTTACCCCCGGCTTGGGCGAACCTGTGAATGGGATACCGCGGCGGGGCACGCCGTGCTGGCGGCGGCGGGCGGCAGCGTCCAGACCCTGGACGGCATGGCGCTCGCCTACGGCAAGGACAGCATCTACAACCCGTTCTTTGTCGCCCGTGGCGCCTAATACTATTCAAGCCGCGCGGACGCCCAGAACCTCGCCGGTTTCAACATTCCTCTTCAGGCGATCGGCCAACAGAACCTGCCAGCCTTCGTTATAGTTGGCCTCGATCTCCTTGGGGATACAGCCTACGGCCTGCTGGTGAAGGACAAGCCGCGTGCCGCCTTTGGTTTCCTCCAGATCAAAATTGACGACACCGGCAACGGCGCCCGTCATGCCCATGCGGCCGGTCAGCTCCAGGGAACGGTCGCGTCCGAAAATGGTCACTTTGGCGTGAATGACGCCTTCACCATTGGACCAGATTTCCTGAAAGTATCCACCGAGCCGGGGCTCGATCACAAGATCGCGGGCCTCCTGACGGGCGAGGAACGGAGTGCCCCACCAGTTGCCGACCCCCTCGGTCAGGGCCGAGAACACCTCAACCGGCGGCGCGGCGATATCCACCGATTGAAAAATATTGACGGTGCGAAAGTCTGACGTTTGATCCGACATGTCACGTTCTCCTGTTCTTGTTTCCGACTTGTGCTTGATGGCCAGCAGCGATGACGCCCACAGGGATTCCCACGGCCGCACCCAGTCCTCGAACACCTGCTGCAGCGGAACGGCGTTCAAATGGTTCCAACGTTCGCGCCCCCGGCGTTCCACGGACACCAGATTGGCCTCCTGCAGCACGCCGAGGTGCTTCATCACGGCAAAGCGGCTGACCTCGAAATGACCGCAAAGCTCGCCCGTCGTCCGCGGCGCCTCCCGCAGCAGGTCGAGGAGCCGGCGGCGGGTGGGATCGCTCAAGGCTTTCCAGACTGCTTCCATGGCCACCTCTCGCATTTACGTGACGTATTAGTAACATATTCTTCGGAAGCGTCAATTATAAAGTGACCTTTGGGTCACTTATCAATGAATGCGGCTTAGAACAAGGGCCCCGGTCCCGCCATCCGACCAATCTTAAATGCTTTATTTCGCCGCTCAGGCGTTGACGTCGACGACCACGCGGCCACGCACCCGACCGTGGAGAATGTCCTTGCCGACCTGCACAACGCCGTCCAGAGGCACTGTATCGCTTTTTATTGTGTCCAACTGCGCCGCCGTCATTTCGCTGGCCAGCCGCGACCAAGCCATGAGGCGTCGAGCCTTGGGGCAAGTGGCGGAATTAACACCAAGCAAGCTGACCCCCCGAATGATGAAGGGCATAACCGAGGCCGGCAGGTCAACACCGCCCGCCATGCCGCAGGCCGCCACGGCGCCATGTTCCATAGTGCTGGATAAAACGTGGGCCAGGGTCACACCGCCGACGGCATCAACCGCGCCGGCCCAGCGGGCCTTGTCGAGGGCACGCGGCTCCTTCGCCAGTTCGGCGCGGTCGACAAACGAGGCCGCCCCGAGCGAGGCCAGATACTTGTGAGTCTCGGGCCGGCCGGTGGCGGCAATAACCTCGTAGCCAAGACCTGCAAGCAAGGCCACGGCAACGCTGCCTACGCCCCCGGCAGCGCCGGTGACCAGGACGGCGCCGTGGCTCGGCTCAAGGCCGGCCTCCTCCAAGGCCATGACGCACAGCATGGCGGTATATCCTGCCGTGCCGAGCACCATGGCGTGGACACTGTCCATGCGGTCCGGCAAGGGCACAAGCCAATCGGCCTTGGCCCTGGCCTTCTCCGCGAAGCCGCCCCAATACATCTCGCCAACGCTCCAGCCGTTCAGGATCACCTTGTCTCCGGGGCTGAAATCCCCTGATTCCGAGGCCGTCACGGTGCCCACATAATCGATGCCCGGCACAAGGGGGGAGACCCTCACCACACCCGGGTTGCCGGAAAGGGCCAGGCCATCCTTGTAATTGACGGTGGAATATTCAACGTCTATGCCCACATCACCGCCCAGGCCTTCCGGCAGATCCGGGAAGTCGTCGGTGGTCAAGTCCACCGGCCCGGTTCGGACGCCGCTATCGTCCTTGACCACTTGAATGGCGTGGAAACTATCGGCCATTGTCTCTAAGTCTTGAGGCTTTCGACAAAGCGCAGGGGCTTGCCGATAGGCTTGCCCAGGACCTCGCCGTCCTGCATGACAATCTGCCCGGCGATGATGGTGGCCATGGGCCAGCCCTTCAGCTTGCGTCCCTCGAAGGGACTCCAGCGGCAGGCGCTGGCCAGCCACTTGTTTTCCACCACCCGCTCCGCCGCCAGATCAACCAGCGTGAAATCGGCGTCGTACCCCACGGCGAGGCGTCCCTTGCCGGCAATGCCGAATATGCGCGCCGCCCCGGCGCTGGTCAGGTCCATGACCCGCTCCAGGCTCAGCCGCCCGGCGGCCGCGTGGTCGAGCATGAGCGGCAGCAGGGTTTGCACACCAGGCATGCCAGATGGGCTGTCCGGGTATTCCTGCTCCTTCTCCTCGATGGTATGGGGCGCATGGTCGGAGCCAATGACGTCGACAACCCCTGTGGCCAGCGCCTTCCAAAGGCCGTCCTGGTGTTCCTTGTGGCGGATCGGCGGGTTCATCTGCGCCTTGGTTCCCAGTTCTTCGTAACAGTCCGGTGCCGCCAGGGTAAGGTGCTGCGGCGTGACTTCAACCGTCGCCAAATCACGGTTTTCGGCGAGCAGGGCCATTTCATGCGCCGTGGTCACATGCAACACGTGAACCCGCCGTCCGGCCTTGCGCGCCAGATCAAGAAGCCGCCGCGTCGCCATCAAGGCAGTTTCCTCGTCGCGCCACAACTCGTGGCTTGAGGGGTCGCCCTTTATGCGCAATTCCTTGCGCAACTGCAGGCGTTCTTGGTCCTCGGCGTGAACGGCCACGCGGCGGCGGCCGTTGCGCAGGACCTGCACCAGCGTTTCTTCATCGTCCACCAACAGGTTGCCGGTCGACGAACCCATGAACAACTTTACGCCGCAACAACCTTCAAGCCGCTCGAGCCAGCCCAGGTTGGCCGCGTTTTCGGCGCATGCGCCCATATAGAAAGCGTGGTCACACCACATGCGGCCGTTGGCGCGGTCAAGCTTATCGGTTAATTCCTCGGCGCCAATGGTCGGCGGCGTGGTGTTGGGCATTTCAAAGACGGCGGTTACGCCGCCCATCACCGCGGCGCGGCTGCCACTGCCCAGGTCCTCTTTCTGTTCAAGGCCGGGCTCTCGAAAATGGACCTGGGTGTCGATGACCCCGGGCAGAAGATGAAGACCTTCGGCGCCGATCTCCACCGCCGCTCCGGCCCCGCCCAGGTCGCCCAGAGCGGCTATACGGCCGCCGGTTATGGCAACGTCCGCCAAGCCCACGCCGTTGTGGGAAACGCAGGTCGCGCCGCGAATTATCAGTTCGTAGGTCCCGGTCATCTTGCTGCGATCATGGGGTCGTGGCGCTCCGGAGTGGTGCCCTGAGGATGGCTGGGTGAAGCATAAATGAGAACCCGGCCCCAGGCCATGGCCTCTTTGCAGCGCGCACTTGCCAATCGCCGGTACGGCGCTTAAGTGTATCTGGCAAGCCAAATCGAGGGCAATTTCATGAGCGCCAGCAATGCCGAAACGGCAACCGCCGTTCTGCTTGAGAACAGGGCAATCCTTGGCCTCTCGGGCGGCGACGTGGTGAGTTTCCTCCAGGGGCTGATATCCACCAACGCCGAGCGGCTGGATGAAGGCCAAGCCCTCTATGGCGCCCTTCTGACCCCCCAGGGCAAATTCCTGCACGACTTCTTCCTGGCGCGCCTCGGAGACCGCGTTCTGCTGGACGTGGCGGCGGAGAGGGCGGAGGACCTGGCAAAACGCCTGGCCATGTACAAGCTGCGCGCAGACGTGGGCATAGAAACCCTCGACGATTTTGCCGTGGTGGCGCTGCTCGGGGGCCACGGCCGTGAAGACAAGGCGGCGCCTTTGGCCGACGGTATAGCCTTTGCCGACCCGCGCCTTGGCGACCTTGGGGCAAGGGCGATTTTGCCCCGGACGGGCCTGGAAGAGGCCCTGGCCACGGAGGGTTTCGGCTCCGGCACGCCGGAGGATTACGAGACCTTGCGCCTGGGGCTTGGCGTTCCGGACGGTGCCCGGGACCTGATCGTCGACAAGTCGCTCTTGTTGGAGAGCAATTTCGAGGAATTGCACGGCGTTGACTTCGACAAGGGCTGTTACATAGGCCAAGAGGTGACGTCGCGCACCAAGTACCGTGGCCTCGTCAAGAAGCGGCTGATGCGTGTGGAGGCCACTACGAAAGATGGCGGCAAGCTGCCGCCCCCGGGCGCGGAGATCACACTCGACGGCAAAAATGCCGGCGAAATGCGCTCCAGCATCGGTGGCACGGGGCTGGCCCTCATACGCCTTGAGGCTCTGGAAACGGCAAGCAAATCGGGCGCGCCGCTGATCGCCGGAGAGGTCGAACTGAACGCCGCCAAACCGGCCTGGGCGGTGTACTGACACCATGACCATCAAGTACCCGGACGGCAAGAAGCGCTGCGGCTGGATGGGCGACGACGGGCCGATGCTGGCCTACCACGATGATGAGTGGGGCGTGCCCGAATGGGACGACCGGGCGCTCTATGAGAAGCTTATTTTGGACGGCTTTCAGGCCGGGCTCTCCTGGCGCACGATCTTGCACAAGCGGGAGAATTTCCGCCGCGCCTTCGAGGGTTTCGACCCCGAGGTCATCGCCGGCTGGGGCAAGCGCAAGACCAACGCGCTGATGAAGGACGCGGGCATTGTGCGCAACCGGGCGAAGATCGATGCCTCGGTCAGGAACGCCAAGGCCTATCTGAAGGTTGTCGAGCGTGAAGGCAGCTTCGCCGATTATCTCTGGCGGTTCACCGGCGGCAAAACCAAACAGAACAAGTGGAAAAGCCTCGATCAGCTCCCCGCCGAAACACCGGAAAGCCGAGCCATGAGCAAGGCGCTGAAGGCGGAAGGATTCAACTTTGTCGGACCAACCATTTGCTACGCCTTCATGCAGGCCGTGGGCATGGTCAACGACCACACAAATGGCTGTTACCGCTGGAAAGAATTGAAACAGGGTGGTACAGGGTAGCCCTCTGCATATGGCCATTTCCATGGCGTTTTCACGTTCCATCATTTCCCATGCTGTTTCACTTTGTTTCTGTTACGCTGGTACCTATGTGGTACCTAACGGGTGGAGTGGAAATCAGCCATGCCAACAATCAAGATGACAGTGCGGTCTGTAGCGGCCTTAAAGCACCCTCAGAATGGCCAGGTGGACTTCTGGGATGCTTCCCTACCAGGATTCGGTATCCGCCTCTCAGCGGGCGGAAAACGCGCCTGGGTGTTCATGTATCGGCAGGGTGGGCGAAAGCGCCGGCTGACACTTGGCAACTACCCTGCCCTGCCCCTGGCCGATGCTCGTAAGAATGCGAAGGCGGCGGCAAACCAAGTAGCCAAAGGCGGTGATCCCGCCGCCGAGAAGTCAACCGAGCGCATAGCCGAGAGCGTTGCCGAATTGGCGAAGGTTTATGTAAGCCGATACGCCAAGCGCCAAAAGAAGAGTTGGCGAACGGATGACCGGGCTTTGAACCGTGACGTTCTCCCACGGATAGGCACAAGGAAGGCCAAGAACATCACCCGGCGGGACATCATTGCGATCCTGGATGCAATCGTTGACCGGGGTGCCCCAATTCAGGCCAACCGCACTCTTGAAATCGTGCGGCGTATGTTCAACTGGGCGATTTCACGGGATCTGCTCGAAGCAAATCCCTGCCAGGGTATCAGCAAGCCAGGGGAAGAGAGGCAGGGCGACCGGGTTTTAACCGATGATGAGATAAAGGCCGTCTGGAAAGCCTTGGACGAGGAGCCGGCCCTATTCGGCGCCGCCTACAAGCTGCGCCTTCTGACGGCACAGCGTGGCTCCGAGGTCTTGTCCATGCGATGGGAAGACATATCCGGTGACTGGTGGACCATCCCCGGGGAGAGAGCTAAGAACGGACTGTCGCACCGAGTTCCGTTGAGCCCAGAAGCATTATCGCTTCTGGGCTCCATCGCCCCCTCCGAGGACAACCCTTCGGAATGGGTCTTCCCGAGCCCCGTCACCGATAGCCACCTTGTCGCCCTGCATCGCGTAAACGACAGCGTTCGCGAAAATTCCGGAGTCAGTTTCGTTCCTCACGACCTAAGACGAACGGCGGCGTCTCATATGACCAGCATGGGCATCCCCCGGCTT
>CAYOOG010000067.1:0-13543 GCA_964405515.1 uncultured Alphaproteobacteria bacterium
CCGGCACGATTTTGCTGGTCAGCCACGACCGCGACCTGCTTAACCGCGCGGTCGGAGAAATTCTTCACCTCGAGCATAACAAGCTGCGCCGCTACCAGGGGGGGTACGACCGTTTCGAGGAAACGCGCCGCCAGCGCCTTGAGCAGGACGAAAAACAACGGGTCAAGCAGGACGCCCGCCGCGCCGAACTGCAGGGATTCGTCGACCGCTTTCGCTACAAGGCCACCAAGGCCAAGCAGGCGCAGTCCCGCCTAAAGATGCTCGAGCGTCTTCAGCCGATCCCCGAGCACCACGAGGAAGGCGCCGCCAACTTCTCTTTTCCCCAACCGGATCCCCTGCCCCCGCCGCTTTACGCCATGGACCGGGTGGCGGTGGGTTATGACGGCGCTGCGGTGCTCGACGGGCTGGACCTTCGCCTCGATCAAGACGACCGCATCGCGCTTTTGGGCGCCAACGGCAACGGCAAATCAACGTTCATCAAGTTGCTGGCCGGGCGGCTCGAGCCGCTTTCCGGCAACGTCACCACGCCCGGCAAGCTGCGGGTCGGCTATTTCGCCCAGCATCAGGCGGAGGAACTGGACCTGACGGCCACGCCGCTGGTGGAAATGGGCCGCAAGCGGCCCGGAGAACGCGAGGAGCTCATCCGCAGGCACCTGGGATCATTCGGCTTTAGCAGGGAGCGGGCCGAGACCCGGGTGGGCAGCCTCTCCGGCGGTGAAAAGGCGCGGCTTTTGTTCGCCCTTATGACCGCCGACAAACCCCATATTCTGCTGCTGGACGAGCCGACCAATCATCTCGACGTGGCGGCGCGCCAGGCGCTTATCGAAGCCATCAACGCCTTCGAAGGCGCCGTGGTCATCGTCAGCCATGACCCCCACGTGATCGAATTGACGGTCGACCGCTTCTGGCTGGTGGACAAGGGCGGCGTGGCGCCCTTCGATGGCGATATGGAAGACTACCGGGCCCTGCAACTGGCCCAGGTGCGCACCGGCAAGAACAATGGCAACGGCAGAGCCAAGAGCAACGGCAACGGCCAAAACAACAAAAAAGAAAAGCGCCGCCGCGCCGCGCAAGGCCGCGAGGCGCAAAAGGCCCTGTCGCGGGCCGAGAGGAAAGTGGCGCGGCTGGAAGCGACGCGCGCCGAATTGCAACAGGCCCTCGCCGACCCGGATCAATACCAGGGCGACGGCGGCAAGCCGGCAAAGCTGCAAACCCAACTGGAACAGGTGGAGGCGGACCTGGAAGCCGCCGAGGAAGCCTGGATAAGTTTGCAGGAAGGCTGAGGGACGCACCCCAAACGGTCAGAGGTTCGACGCCTGCTCGCGCAAGTATTCGTAGCGCGACGGCGGCCACTTGAGTTTCTTCTCCGCCGTTTCCTCAACCCACTGCCGGGCCATGGCCCGGGCGCGGGCAATATCTTCGGGCGACATTCGTTCTTCGAGATCTTTCATGCTTTCGACCGTTGACCCAACCCAGGCCCCGGCAAGATTGAAATACATGTGGGCTTTGAGGTCGTCTTGGCCAACCAGTTTGCCTTCTGCATACATTTGGCCCAGGGCGACGGGGGCGAGAGGAAAGCCACGTTCGGCGGCTATGGTGTACCACTTGACTGATTCTTCGGCATCTTGCGCGACGCCCTCACCAAGGCCATGGAAGAACCCAAGCTCCGTCTGAGCGAAGGGGTCGCCTAACTCGGCCCTCGATATCAACGTCTCTAGAATGGTTTGATCGGGATCCTCCGCCTGCCAGGACCAGTCCGCGGTCGACGCCGCTGGCTCGCCGCCGAGAAGCCTGAAAACCTCCCTACCGGCTAACAGGAACGCGCCCGAGGCGTAAGTCTCCCAGTCTTCTTCGAGGGCGGGTGCGGGTTCTCCGCCAATGGCCTGGACCCAGCCAAGTTTTCCGGCTTGATCCACGTTGCCGGTCAGCGCGGTCCACGCCTTTTCGATAATCGGCAAATATTCCGCCTTATCCAGAATCCCCGCGTTGACGCCCCAGGCGAGCGCGTAGGTGAAGAATGCCGTGCCGCTCGACTCGCCGTGGTCAAAAGAACCCGGGTCCAAAAGGCTGCTGCGCCACAGGCCGTCGGTTGGCTGAAGGGAGGCAACCTTCGCTGCCATCTCGCGAAAGACATTCAGGTAGAAGGCGCGGCGCGGATCGTCGGGGGCGAGTTCATCAAGAACCCTCGCGGTGCCCGCCAAAACCCAGCCGTTACCCCGCGACCAGAATACCTTCGCGCCATTGGGCTCCCGGGCGCCGCTGCCGTCCGCGCCAAGCAGATATCTTGCGTCGCGATAGAAGAGGTGCTCCTCCGCGTCGTAGAGAAGTGCGTAGGTCTCCAGCCATTTCCCGTGGGCGAAATCGGCGTAGCCCGGATCGCCGGTAATGCTGGATAGCTTCACGAAAGCCGGTGGCGACATGAAAAGCAAATCACACCACCAGTATTCAATCACCTGGTGCCGTGCCGTCCAGGCGGGACTGGTGGAAATGGCCAAATCCGCAACTTGGCGAAACGGCGCGGCCATACTTTCGTCGTTCGCCATTCGGGCTAGATCCAAATAGGTATGCGCGATGGCGTGATCGTCAGGCTCATGAACGCGCGGGCCGGACCGCCAACCTGTTTTGGCCCCCACTTCCAACAATTCATCGAGATAACGCTGATCGCCGGTGGTCTGATACAAGGCCAAAACCCCGGCGTAGAAGGTTCCGTTGGTCCAGTCCCAGGGATCGTGCTTGGGGTGCTCGATCTGCCAATCCGCCACCCTTTGCATAACGTCAATGACCGCGGCCCGGGACAAAGCCTTGGGAGACGGTGGCTCGCCAAAGTCGCAACCAGTTAGAGACAAGGAAATCATGGCGACAAGCAACGCGGCGAATTGGATCGCGACTCTCCTTGTCACCGACACGGAACTTTTCTTGAGATAGCTCATATCCATCACCGCCCCCTGAGGCCCCCGGATTATCGAGTGTACGTCTCCCGGCAAGGCTGAACAAATCAATATCCGTCACCTATCCAGCGGCACGCCGGCCGGCACACCGGTTGTGGATGCATGCCGCCCACCCTATGCTCTGGCGCACCTGAAGGCTGGGGAGACGGCAAGTGGGCCTGACACTACTCGATAAAATCTGGGACCGACACGTGATCAAGACGTTGCCCAATGGCGACGCGCTCTTGCACGTCGACCGGCACATTGTCATGGACCTGGCCTCGGACATTGTCTTCAACAAGCTGCGCGAGGCCGGGCGAGAAGCGGCAATGCCACAACTGACCTTCGGCGTAGCCGACCATGCCGTATCCAGCGCGCCGGGACGCAACGATGATACCGTTCCCAACGGCGGATACTATGTTCGTGAACTGCGCAAGAACGCGCGCGAAGCCGGGTTCAAGCTTTTTGATCTGCCCGACCAGGAACAGGGCATCGTTCATGTGGTCGGGCCTGAACAGGGTGTGACCCTGCCCGGTCTTGTGGTCGCGGCGGGCGACAGCCATACCAGTACCATGGGCGGTGTCGGCGCGCTCGGCTTTGGTGTTGGCGCCAGCGAAATCGAACACGTGCTCGCGACCCAAACCGTGGCCATGCCGAAGCCCAAAAACATGCGTGTCAACTTTGAAGGCCGCACATCACCCCACGTCACGCCAAAAGACATGATTCTTTATATGATCGGCCAGATCACGGCGGGCGGGGCCACCGGCCATGCCATTGAATACGCGGGCGAGGCCATTCGCGGCTTGCCCGTCGAGGGGCGGCTTACCATCTGCAATATGTCCATCGAGTGTGGCGCCCGCGTCGGCATGGTGGCGCCCGATGATTCCACGTTTGAATTCGTTTGCGGCCGGCCCTTCGCCCCAAAAGGCGAGTTGTGGGAGCAGGCCGTGGCCTACTGGCGGGAATTGCCGAGCGACGGCGACGCGGTTTTCGACCGGCAAGTCAACATTGACGCATCGGCCATAACGCCCCAAGTGACCTGGGGCACCAGCCCCATGGATGTGGTCTCGGTCGCGGACGCCGTACCCTCGCCCGACGCGGCCCCTGACCGCGAGCGCAAAGTGGCCATGGAAAAGGCGCTTGCCTATATGGACCTGACCCCGGGCACACCCTTGGAGGGGATCAAAATCGACTGGGCCTTTATCGGCTCCTGCACCAACAGCCGCCTGAGCGACCTGCAAGCCGCCGCCGACGCGATCAAAGGACGAAAGGTTGCGGAGGGCGTCCGCGCCATGGTCGTGCCCGGCTCCACCACGGTTAAGAGTGCCGCCGAGGCCGAGGGCCTGGACAAAGTGTTTCTGGAAGCGGGTTTCGAGTGGCGGGAATCCGCCTGTTCGCTTTGCGGCGCCGTGGGCAACAACAAGGTCGGCCCCGGAGAGCGTTGCATTTCCACGTCCAACCGCAACTTCGAAGGGCGCCAGGGGGCCGGCGCGCGTACCCATCTGGCCAGCCCGGCCATGGTCGCCGCCGCCGCCGTTACCGGCGCCATCACCGACGTCCGCAAGTTGGGGAACTGAGCCATGGAAGCTTTTCGCCAACTGAGCGGCATTGCAGCGCCCCTGTTGACCGACAATATCGACACCGACGCCATCATTCCTGTGCCCTGGCTCAAGAAGAAGGACACGGACCTGGGGCACGGCCTGTTCGGGCGCTGGCGCTACATAAACGGTGATGTCGACAGCACCGAGGAGAATCCTGACTTCATTTTGAACCAGGCCCCCTATCGGGAGGCCAAGATACTATTTTCCGGTCGGAACTTCGGCTGCGGCTCGTCTCGCGAACACGCCGTTTGGGCGCTTATGGCGTGGGACATTCGCTGTGTCATCGCCGAAAGTTTTGGCGACATCTTTCACAATAATTGCTACAGGAACGGCCTCTTACCGGTGATCTTGACTCACCAGGAAATCGCGCAGTTGGTTGCGGAAGCGGAAAACGCCGGTGGCAGCGCGCCGACGAGCGTGGACCTTGAATCCTGCCGGGTGACCGGAGCAGAGGGCGGCGAGTTTTCCTTCGAGGTTGATTCCTGGCGGCGCGAGGCCTTGCTCGAAGGCCTGGACTATATTTCCTCAACGCTCACTCATCAGGCGGACATCCTCGCCTTCCGGGAGGCCGACCGCCAAGCCCGGCCCTGGGCCTACTGGCCCGGCGCTGACCGAATTCCAACCGGCGATTAAGCCCGGTTATCCTTCGCCGCGATTTCCGCCAGCTTCGCGCGGTCGATTTTCTTGGTGCTGCTCAGCGGCATTTCATCGAGGAAATGCACTTGCCGTGGATGCGCGTGCGCGGGCGCGTGGGTCAACACGAAATCCTTTAATTCTTGCTCGCCCGGCGCTTCGCCCGGCCTCGCGACGACAAAAGCGACGGGCTTCTGCCCCTTGATGTCATCAGCCACCGGTACTACGCAGGACTGCCCCACGCCCGGATGGCGGTCCAGAATGCTTTCCACATCACCGGGATAGATGTTCTCGCCGCCGCATATGAACATGTCGTCCGCCCGACCGACCAGATAGTAGAAGCCATCCTGATCGCGCCGCATGATGTCACCGGTGTTGACCCAGCCGTCTTGCATCTTACCCGCGGTTTCTTCCGGCATATTCAGATAACCGATCATGTTCGAGCCGCAGATAACTTCCAGAACACCTTCATCGCCGGTGCCACCCCCGGCCCAGCGCAGCTTCGCATGAGGCGCCGGATACCCGATGGAAAGTTGCGGCCGGGCCAACCCTTCCGCGTGGGGGCCAAACACGCCGGAGCCGACTTCCGTCGTGCCGTATCCGTTGGTGACCGTGGCATTGGGAAATAATTCCAAGGCCGCTTCGACGACCGGTTCGGTCAAGGGCGCCGACCCGATGGAAATCAACTGCACCGAAGACCTATCGTAGCGGCTGCACGATTCGGCATCCCGGGCAATCATCGCCAGCATTGTCGGCACCCCGGTGATGATTTCCACTTTGTACGCTTCAATGGCGGCGAGAAACGCAGCCGGTTCAAAGCGGGGCAAAAGCACCACAGTCGCGCCTATGTTCAGGGCGATAGACAAAAAGACCAGGGCGTTCATGTGAAACAGCGGCGCCGCAACGATCAAGGTCTGGCGGTCCGCCCCGGCTTGCAATAATTGCCGCCCCAAGGTCTCGATGATCGTCCATTGCGAGCCATGACTCAGCATGACGCCCTTTGGCCGCCCGGTACTCCCGGATGTGTACAGGACCAAGGCCAGGTCATCCGGCGCTACGTCGCCGGCTGCGCTGTGCTGACCGGGCGGTTGCGACTCGCCGGCCAGTGGCTGCAGGGGCAAGGCCTCGATATCCGGGGCAAGCCCCGCCGCGCTCTCACCATCAGCGAAGATCAACTCAGCGCCAGTATCGGCAATAACGAAATTCATTGTTTCCGCCGGGAACTTCGAATTGACGGGCACAACGACATGCCCGGCGCGGAGAATGCCAAAGTAGTTGGAGAGATATTCGGCGGAATTGTCGCCAAGAAGAGCTATTTGCCTGCCCGGCTCCAACCCACGATCAAGAAGGTTCCCCGCAGCGGCGCTTATGCTGTTTTCCATTTCACCAAATGTCAGGGATCGCCAGCCGCCGCCGGACAGCGGACAAAAAAGCGCTACTTTCGCTCTATCGACCGAGGGCCCGATAATGTCCCCGAGATTCCGCAAAGCCGTCATCGCGCTCAACCGGTCGAAGTGCCGAATGTCCCCCGGCCAACGGCGACCAGCCTGCCCTCTTCGTCGCAAACGTCGACATCGACGACGCCGACGGTGCGGCCCGACTTGCGCACGGTTGCCGTCGCCTTCAATGTCGTCTTGATGGCCGGGCGAAGATAATCCGTGCGGAAATTTATTGTCGGCACGCCGGTCTTCAGCACCGCGACAAGGGCGTAACACGCCGCCGTATCGATGAGCGTCGCAATGGCGCCGCCGTGGAATTGCCCACTGCCGGGTAATCGTTCAAGTTCAGCCTTGAGGGGCATTTCCATCACAACTTCGCCCCGTTCCGCGTCGGCGGAGACGATATTCAAGCCACAAAGGGCGCTGAAGGGAGACTCCCTCAGTGAACGCGACAGGGTTTCCAGGCTCATTTCCTCAGGCATTACTTTCTCCCACCTCAAGACCAACGAATTTCATCGCAAAATTCATGGAGCGATGATGACTTTGCCGAAGACTTCCCGTTCCTCCAGCAGACGCTCGGCCTCACGGGTTTCGTCAAGAGGCACCACGCGATCAATGACCGGCTTCATTCGGCCATCCTTGATCATATCCAGCAGCGCTTCTATGTCGGCGCGCCGCCAGCCGTTCGAGCCCTGGATTACGTGTTCATAGGTCCAAAGAAATCGAAAATCCAGTGTGTCTTCAAAACCCGCTGTCGCACCACATGTCAACAGGCGGCCGCCGGGCTTCAGGCAGCGCATTGAATCCCGCAAGGTGCCGCCGCCCGTGCAATTGACAACCACGTCCACGCCGCCACCGCTGCCGTAAGCGCTTGGCTTGCCGACAAGATCCCAAACCGCTTCGCGCATGTCATTGGCGCGGTAGTTAACAACCTCATCGGCGCCGATCCGTGCCAGACGCGCCATTTTTTCGTCACTGCCGGCGCAGGCGATAACCTTCGCGCCAGCCAGCTTTGAAAGCAGGACCGAGGCCGTGCCCACCCCGCCACTGGCGCCGAGGATCAATACTATCTCGCCCCCGGATATCCTGCCCTTGGTCACCATCATTCTGTGCGCCGTGGCATAGGCGAGCGGCAGGGATGCCGCCTCATCAAAACTTACCGCGTCATCCAGGCGCATGAGCTGCGAGGAATGCGCGGCGCAGTATTCCGCCCTTCCGCCGTCGAACTTTTCGCCAATGAACAGCCCGTCCGTGCCTTCGGTCGGCATCGGATCGACCAGCACCCGGTCACCCACCGCCCAACCCTCGACGCCCGCGCCACATTCGGCCACTTCGCCCGCAATGTCCGATCCAACCACAATGGGCAAGGGAATTTTTATCCCCGGCATGCCGCGGCGGGTGAATATATCGTGATAATTGACGGAGCACGCCCGCACGCGCAGGATCACCCAGCCCGGTTTCGCCCCGGGCTGCGGGTAATCCGCCTCGACCGCGATGTTGTCCAGATCACCGTGCTCGTAAATGACCGCGGCACGCATTTCGCGCCTCCCTTATCCGCCTTACAATGGGTGCTGGCGTCTTGACCCTATTTGTTGCACGTTTCGCCGTGAGGCGCGCCACTATATCAAAGTTCGCTAAAGCATGTTGCCCAACCGAGGGGACTTTCTTTTTATGACTGACCCTGCTTCGCCCTACCGTTATCCCCTGGCGGCGGAAATCCCGGAGTCTCAGTTGGACGCCGAAGCAGCGGAACTTGAGGCCCTGTCCTCGCGGCCCTTCCTGTTACGGCTGCCCGCATATCTAAAGCTTGGTGGGCCGGGATTTATTGGCGCGGCGCTGACGCTCGGGGCGGGAACGCTCACCGCTTCAATGCTGGCGGGCGCAACTTTCGGATACCGCACGCTGTGGATCTACGTGGTGGCGATGGGGTCCGGCGCCTTCATGATGGCGGCCATGGCCCGGTTTACCTGCCGGGGCGGGTTCAGCCTGATACAGAAACAGAAACAGCACCACGGCTGGTTCATGGCTGTGGTTCTAACCGCCCTCGGCGCCATGACCATGGTTGCCGTGGTCTTTAACTTCGGCCAATACGCGCTCGGCACGCACCTAATTGAATCCATCGCCACGCTGGGCGGCGTGACCTTTCCGCAGGACATCAACTGGACCCTCTACATGGGAATTACGGTGTGGCTGACCCTGAGCTATGGCAGGGGCGCGGGCGGAACGGTAATCGTTGAATGGTTCATGAAGGCCAGTCTGGCGCTGATGTTCATTTGCTTTGCCCTATCGTTGACCGTTGTCGGAATCGATTGGCCGGCGGCGCTACGCGGATTGACCGTTCCCTGGCTGCCCTCGGGCGTCGACGGCCTGGATTTGTTCATCGCTTCATCGGCGGCGGCGGTCGGCGTCATGGACTGGGCGTTCTTTCATTATGCCGGGCTGGCAAAGGGGTGGGGGCCGCGCCACGAGACCTTGGCAAGGGTCGACATCGGTCTCGGTCTTGTCGTGCCATTTATCTTGATAAATTTTCTCGTGGTCGCCGTTTTTGCCGGCACCCTTTACGGCTCAGGCGGTCTGCCCACCAGCGCAGCTGAACTTTCCCGGGCGCTCTTGCCGCTCCTTGGCGAGACCGGCTCGCAGGTGGTTTTCCTGCTTGGATTCCTGGCCGTGCCCATCACAACGACCGTGGGCATGAGCCTGGCCGGGGCGGTCGCCGTTCATGAGGCCTTCGGCTGGCGGCCCGACGTGCGCTCCCGGCGCTGGAAAGTGTGCGTTCTGTTGCCGCAAATCGCCTTTCTCGCAGCCTGGTTTCCCAGCCCATTGTGGCTGATCATAATCCTGGCGGCGTTCCTGTCGCTGTCCAACAACATCGTCGGGTGGTCCTTCTATTTGCTGTTCAACGACCGGGCGGTACTCGGTGAGCACCGTTGCAAGTCGTACTTGTGGAATCTTGGAATTCTGGCGCAGATCACGCTTTTGAACGGCGTGGCAATCGCCTACGTCTTTAACCGCTTAGGACTGTGGCAATGAAAATTGACCTGGAAAGGCATCTCGGCCCGCTCTCCGTTCGCGCCTGGGGGCTGGTAGTGAATTTTTTCGGCAATGCCGTCGGCCTGTACGGCCTTACCCGCTATCTGAATAGCGAGGGTGGCCTCGTCCTGATGACCGTCGGCGCGGCGATCACAATCGCCTGTCTCTTGATCCTGGCCCAACCCAACCCGGGCCGGGAAGACGCCTGAACAACCTGACGCAGGTCTATTCCTCGCCGGAGATTAGACGCTCGTCCGGACCGGTGGAGGAGACCGGGTAGATTTTGTGCACTTCGATATTATCTTCCCAGGCCGTTTTGAGTTCGGCGAATTCCGCCGTATGGGTCAGTTTCTCGTGCGCTTTTAGCGCCGCCTGATCCTCGTAGACTTCCAAGAAGTAATACTTACCCGGATAGTTGGTGGCATAGAGATCGCCGTAGCGGTAGCCGGGCTCCTTCTCGGCCACGAGCTTTCCCATTTTGACCATGTCGGCCTTGAACTGTTCATCCATGCCTTCCTTAACCTGAACGGTCACGATTACGCCGGTCACTTTGTCCTCCTCTGATCATTCCACGCGGATCGCCGATATTACCCCCAAAGGACAAAGGGGCGAAGGTGTTTACCAAGTCATTTTCCATTGCCCCCGCCGGGCGTCGCCCTATATATCTGGAGGTTCCTCACCCAAACCGATGAGTCCCGGAATGACCGCCGTAAACCCCTTTTTTGTTAGCTGGGATGGGCCCTTCGGGGCGCCGCCCTTCGACCGTATCAGGCACGAGCATTACCTGCCCGCCTTCGAAGCCGGCATGGCGGCCCAGAACGCCGAGATCGAGGTGATTACGGATTCGGCCGACACGCCGACGTTTGAGAACACGATCGAGGCCTTGGAGACGACAGGCGCCTTGCTGAAGAAGGTGAGTAGTGTCTTCTTTAACCTCACCTCGTCGCTGACCGACGATGACTTGCAAACGCTGGAAGCGGAGATCGCCCCGCGCCTTACCGCCCATGGCAAGAGCATTATGCTGAACCCGGCGCTCTTTGAGCGGGTGGACGCGGTCCACGCGGGCCGCGAGAAGGCGGGCCTGGGCCCCGAACAGCTACAGCTGTTGGAAGAGACCCACAAGAGCTTCGTGCGCGCAGGCGCCCGCCTTGACGATGCCGCGCGGGCCGAAGTGCAAGGCATCGACGAGGATATCTCGCGCTTGACCACGGAATTCGGCCAGAACGTGCTGAAGGAAACAAACGCCTTCGAGATGGTTCTGGATTCGGAGGACGACCTTGCCGGCCTGCCGGAAGACGTGCGCACGGCCGGGGCCGAGGAAGCCAGAGTGCGCGGCCACGACGGCAAATACGTGTTCAGTATTTCACGCTCCTCCATTACGCCGTTCCTGCAATTCTCCGCCAATCGCGAATTGCGCGAGCGCATTTTGACCGCGTACCTGAAATGCGCCGACAACGGCGGCGACACCGACAACAACGGCGCCGCGGCCAAGATCGCCGGCCTACGCGCCCGGCGCGCCAAACAGCGGTGTCAAGTTCCGCACTGCCGGCCGGCGCGTCTTGCACTGCCTGCCTGGCCGCCCCCGCAACCTCCTCGGCCGCTTCTTTGTTGATCCGTTCAACATCCTCGCTGCTGAGCACGCCCTCGCCGAGAAGTTTTTCCCGGAACAGGTCGATAGGGTCGCGCTTGGCCCAGGCGTCTATTTCTTCCTGTGGCCTGGGCTCGACAATGCGCAGATCCGGAATACCCTCGGCATGGGAACGAATACGGTAGGTCTTGAATTCGATCAGGCTCGGCCCTTCACCGTTGCGCGCCCGCTCGACGGCGCCCTGGATGGCCTCGTGCACGGCGACCACGTCCTGGCCGTCCGCCACCTCGCCCGGAATACCGTAACCCTTTGCAAGATCAGCAAAATTTTCGCCACGATAAACCTCGCTCATGGGCGTGCACCCCATGTAAAGATTGTTCTCAACCACGTAGACGATGGGAAGCCGCCAATTGGCGGCCATGATGATGGTCTCGTGGAAGGTGCCGCGGGCGTAAGTGCCTTCGCCCTGAATGCACAGGATGACCTGGCCTTCGCCCCGCATCTTGGCGGCAATGCCGAGCCCCGAGGCGATGACAAAGTCACCGCCAAGGGTACCGCTGATGCCCGGAAGGCCGAACTCTAAGTCGGCCACGTGAAAACGCGACAGGCCCTTGCAGCTTCCCGATGTCTTGCCGTAATGCTCGGCCAGAATGCTACGGGCTGACACTCCCTTGGGGACAAGTTTTGATATGCCATGTCCGCGGTGGCCATAGAGAACGTAATCGTCCTTTTTCAGCGAACTGACCGCCCCAACGCCCACCGCCTCTTGGCCGTGCTGGCTATGGTAGAACGGAAGTTCGGTGCCCTCGATCGCGTCGCGCACCAGTTGTTCGTCAAGCTTGCGGACGCGCACCATGTCGGTATAGAGCCGCGTTAAATCCTCTTGGCCGAGTTTCATAATCAACTCCCTAGCATTGCGTCGGTCTTCCTCCCGCATTGACCGTCCTGTCTCCATTCTCCAAGGTTTTCCTTGGGTCGCTTTTGACCAAAGATACACCGGGCGGCGCCGGGCGAAGCCTGACAATTCTGCTAGGCTGGGCCGATTTGTGAGCCCCAGGGCGGAGCCTTGGGCGATTTCATTTTTGTCTACATTGGACGTGAAAGGATGATATTAGACACTCGCCCCGCTGGCGAAATCGTCTTCGATTGTCGCTTTATGCGCCCGGTAGAGAATATTTTGCAGGAGAGGAAAAGACTTGATGACCCAGAAATCACTTTATGAACGCCTTGGCGGTTATGACGGCATTACCGCTTTTGCCAACGACTTGCTGCCGCGTTTGCAGGGGGATTCCCAGTTGGGCCGTTTCTGGCAGAATCGGGGCGACGACGGCATAGAGAGAGAAAAGCAACTGCTGATCGACTACTTATGTGCAAATGCAGGTGGACCGGTGTACTACGCGGGCCGGGACATGGAATTGTCCCATAAGGGCATGAAAATCAGCGAAAGCGATTGGACCACATTCCTGGAGCATGCCGGCGCGACCATGGAGGCTTTGCAGGTCCCGCAGCAAGAATGTGACGATGTAGGTGCTTTTGTCACAAGCTTGAAAGACGATATCGTCGAGGCATAAGATAAAGCGTCTTACCGCTAGGCCGCACCCCACACGCTGCCGTAGCGAAAATAAATAACCAGATTCACGAGCAGTGCCGCGCCGATCATCGTCACGCCGAGGGGGCCGGTCAGCAGCGGCGAGCCACCGCTAACAATTAAGAGACCGGCGAGCCCGAGGCCGTTGAAAACGCCGTGAAGCATGGCGGGCGCAATAATCGATCCTGATTTTTCGCGGATGAGCGAGAAGATGGGTGACAGCGCCATGGTCGCCGCCACCATCATGAACACCCCGGCAATGGGCGTGCCGGGGTAATTGTATCCCCTTAGAATGATTGGCGCATGCCAGAGTCCCCAGATGAGCCCGATCAGCCAAGACGATTTCCAAAAACCGAGGGACCGGTATTCGCGGAACAGCAAACCCCGCCAGCCGATTTCCTCGCCCAAAATGAACAGGGCATTGATCGTCGTCCCCACAAGAAGCGCGTTCAGAAGCACAAGCAGAAATGGGTGCACAGGCGCGGCTTCGACCTGTTCGCGGACAACCGCGAAGTCCGGCACAGCATCACCGACAAACCGCTCAAGCAGCGCGTAATCCGTCCCCAGATGGGTGGCGGGGAGAACAAGGCTCAATGCAACGGCGAGGAGCAGCAACACTATTGGCACGAATGCGGCCACCAGCCACCATCTGTTGGGCCTAAAGGCGAAACCGAATTCCTTGCCGAAACACTCCCGGAGCCGAAAGCGTTTGACGATGAGAACCGAAAGAATTGGAA
>CAYOOG010000068.1:0-13483 GCA_964405515.1 uncultured Alphaproteobacteria bacterium
TCAAATCCCTGCACGATTTCGAAATCAGCGTCGCCGCCTATCCGGAAATACATCCGGAGGCCGAAAGCACCGAAGCTGATCTGGACAACCTCAAACGCAAGATCGACGCGGGCGCCAGCCACGCTATTACCCAGTTCTTCTTTAACAACAATGCCTTCCTGCATTTCCGCGACCGGGCCGCGGCCGCCGGGATCGATCTGCCCATAACGCCGGGCATCATGCCGGTGACCAATTTTTCGCGGGTGGCGGAAATGGCCAAGGCCTGTGGTATTTCGGTGCCGGATTCTTTCGCGCACTTGTTCGACGGCTTGGACGAAGAGCCTGACATCCGCAAACTCGTGGCCGCCACGTTCGCTGCCGAACAATGCGAACGGTTGGAGCGCGAAGGCGTTTTCAAATTCCACTTTTATACCTTGAACCGGGCGCCGCTGACCTACGCCATCTGCCATATCTTGGGCCTGCGGGCGCCGCAGGCGCCGCCGGACTAGGGGCTGGTTATGGGGAGCAACGACAGCCGGGCCGAATTGGAGGCTCTGTTCGCCGAGCGTATCCTGGTCATGGCCGGGCCCATGGGCACGATGATCCAGAGCTACGGCTTGGACGAGGCGGGTTTCCGCGGAGAAGCCTTCGCCGATCACACGCAGGACCTCAAGGGCGACAACGATCTGGTATCGCTCACCCGGCCCGAGATCGTGCACGAAATTCATGACGGCTTTCTGGGCGCCGGCGCCGATATCATTGAGACAAACACCTTCAACGCCACGGCCATTTCCCAGGCGGATTACGGGCTTGAGGGCCGGGTCCACGAAATGAACTTGGCGAGTGCCCGCATTGCCGGGGAGGCCGCCAAGGCTGCGACCGAGGCCAACCCGGCCAAGCCGAGATATGTGGCCGGTGTGTTGGGGCCGACCAACCGCACGGCCTCCATCTCCCCGGACGTGAACGATCCCGGCAAGCGCAACACTTCTTTCGATGAACTGTCAGCGGCCTACGAAGAGGCCATCGATGGCCTGGTGGAGGGCGGCGTCGACCTGTTCCTGGTGGAGACGATTTTCGATACGCTCAATTGCAAAACGGCGATCTACGCCTTGGAGAAGTATTTCCACGACAATGGGCGGCGCTGGCCTGTGATGATCTCCGGCACCATCACCGATGCCTCGGGGCGCACGCTCTCCGGCCAGACGGTTGAGGCATTTTGGAACTCGGTTGCTCACGCCCGGCCGCTCAGCGTCGGTCTCAATTGCGCGCTGGGGGCCCGCGACCTTCACCAATACGTTCAGGACTTGGCGCGCGTCGCCCCCATCCCGGTCACAACCCATCCCAACGCCGGACTGCCCAACGCGTTCGGTGAGTACGAAGACTCGCCCGAGTACATGGCGGAAATGCTCGGCGGCTTCGCCGAAGAAGGTATTGTCAATCTGGTGGGCGGATGTTGCGGCTCGACGCCCGAACACATTCGCGCCATCGCCGAGGCCGTGGCCGGCAAGCCGCCCCGCGTGCCGCCAAGCGTCGAACGCCAGTGCCGGTTGAGCGGCCTGGAGCCCGTAACCATTTCCCCCGGCAGCAACTTCGTCAACGTGGGCGAGCGCACCAACGTCGCCGGTTCGGCCAAGTTTGCCCGCCTGATCCGGGAAGAAGATTATACCGGCGCGCTCGAAATCGCCCGAAATCAGGTAGAAAACGGCGCGCAGATCGTTGATGTGAACATGGACGATGCCATGCTCGACGGCGAAAATGCCATGGCTACGTTTCTTAATTTGGTGGCGTCGGAGCCGGATATCTCCCGCGTACCGTTGATGATCGATTCCTCCAAGTGGTCGGTGGTCGAGGCGGGTCTGAAATGCACTCAGGGTAAGGCGGTGGTAAATTCCATCAGCCTGAAGGAAGGCGAGGAGGCCTTCATCGAACAGGCGCGCGAGGTTTTGCGCTATGGCGCTGCCGTTGTCGTGATGGCGTTTGATGAAAAGGGACAGGCGGACACGGCGGCGCGCAAGGTGGAAATCTGTGCGCGAAGCTACAAGGTTTTGACCGAACAAGTGGGGTTTCCACCCGAAGATATCATTTTCGACCCCAATATCTTCGCCGTCGCCACGGGCATCGAGGAACACAACAACTACGCCGTAGATTATTTCGAGGCCACGGCAAAGATCAAGGAAACCTTGCCCCACGCGCTGATCAGCGGCGGCGTCTCCAACGTGTCCTTTTCCTTCCGCGGCAACAATCCGGTGCGCGAGGCCATGCACGCGGCCTTCCTCTATCACGGTGTCAAGGCGGGCATGGACATGGGGCTGGTCAACGCCAGTCAGTTGGCCGTCTACGAGGACATCCCAAGGGATTTGCGCGCGCGCATAGAGGACGTATTGCTCAATCGCCGGGAAGACGCCACCGACCGGCTGTTGGAGGTTGCCGATTCCGTCAAGGGCCAGGCCAAGGAAAGCACCGAGGACCTGTCCTGGCGCGAGGGTGACGTAACGGCGCGCCTGACCCACGCCATGGTCAAGGGCATCACCGAATATATTGTTGCCGACACGGAAGAAGCGCGCCTCGCCGCCGACCGGCCCATCGAAGTCATCGAAGGCCCGCTCATGGACGGCATGAATCACGTGGGCGAGCTTTTCGGCTCCGGCCGCATGTTCCTGCCCCAGGTGGTCAAGAGCGCCCGGGTCATGAAGCAGGCCGTGGGTCACCTGGTGCCCTTTATCGAGGACGAAAAGTCCGGTACCGGCGCCAGCAGCAAGGGAAAAATATTGATGGCCACGGTCAAGGGCGACGTTCACGACATCGGCAAGAACATTGTCGGCGTGATTCTGCAATGCAATAATTTCGAGGTCATTGACCTGGGCGTCATGGTGCGCGCGCCGGACATATTGGAAGCCGCGCGGCGTGAAGAAGTGGACTTGGTCGGCCTCTCCGGTCTGATTACGCCATCACTCGAAGAAATGACATTTGTGGCCGAGGAGATGGAGCGGCTCAATTTTGACGTGCCCTTGCTGATCGGCGGCGCCACAACCTCCAAAGCGCACACGGCGGTGAAGATTGCGCCCCATTACAAGCACCCGGTGGTTCACGTGCTGGATGCCTCCCGCAGTGTCGGCGTCGCCAGCACACTCCTGAATGAAGAAAAGCGCGGCGATTTCCTGGAGTCGCTTGAACAGGAACACACCGATTTGCGCGAGCGCTACGCCCACCGCCAGGGCACCGGGCGCTTGAAAAGCATTGGCGAGGCCCGCAAGGCCAAGCACCAGGTGGATTGGAACAAAGTGGTCCCGCCACATCCAACTTTCCTGGGCCTCAAGACTTTTGGCGATTACGACCTGGGTGAGCTCGTCGATCGCATCGACTGGACGCCCTTCTTCCGCACTTGGGAGTTGAAGGGCAAGTACCCGGATATTCTGGAGGACGCGGACCAGGGCGAGGCGGCGCGAAATCTTTTTGATGACGCCCAAGCCATGCTGCAACGCATCGTTGTCGAGAAATGGCTGACGGCCAAGGCGGTGATCGGATTTTTCCCGGCCAACGCGGCGGAAGACGACGATGTTGCCGTCTATACGGACGACAGCCGCCAAAAGGTTCGCACGGTGTTCCATTTCCTCCGCCAGCAGGTGGAAAAAACCGGCGATCGCGCCGACATGTGCCTTGCCGATTTCGTGGCGCCCCGGGAATCGGCCATCGAGGACTTCATTGGCGGTTTTGCCGTAACCGCCGGCATCGGCATCGAGAAAAAGCTGGTGGAGTTTGAAAACGCCGACGACGATTACAGCGGCATACTCCTGAAGGCGCTGGCCGATCGCCTGGCCGAAGCCTTTGCCGAGCGCATGCACGAGCGCGTGCGCAAGGAATTCTGGGGCTACGCGGCGGACGAGGATTTCGCGAACGACGCCCTGATCGCCGAGGATTACCAGGGCATCCGTCCGGCGCCCGGCTACCCGGCCTGCCCGGACCACAGCGAGAAACTGACCCTGTTCGAAGTGCTGGAAGCGACCGAGCACACCGGTATAGAGCTGACCGAAACCTTCGCCATGAGCCCGGCGGCCTCGGTCTCCGGTTATTACTTTTGGAACCCGGAGGCGCGCTATTTCGGCGCCGGCCGCATCGGCAAGGGCCAGGTCCAGGACTACGCCAAGCGCAAGGGCGTGCCGGTGGAGGAAGTGGAAGGCTGGCTGGCGCCCTGGTTGAATTACGAGCGCTAGCTCATCTCGGCACATCGCGGCCTAGGTACGTCGCCAAATAATTCAAGATCAACTCCCGCTCGTCTGCGTCCAATTCCGCCATGCCCTGGTCGTAGACCATCCAGTCGAGCGTAGCGCCCCAAGTATCGCGGTCGAGTCGTTGCTGCTTGACCATGGCCAGGGAATGGCAGGCCGAGCAGGTGTAATAAACCTCCTCGGCGCCGGGGCCGGCCGCGAGCCCGCCCAGGTTGTCTTCTTGTGCACTGGCGGCGGCCACAAAAAGCACCAGCGTGGCAAACAGCCCCCTATACATCCACGAAGACTGGCAGGCGGTGCAGGGAATTATTCAGGTAACCCTTGGCGTTCCAGGTCACGGCGAAGGGCTGGGTCAGCCCCAGGTCGTCGCTGGCCCGCGCAACAATTTCGTAATAGCCCTTACTCGGCACTTTGACCGTGGCGCGCCAGTTTTGCCAGGCGAAGGGGTTCACCGGCGGGTCAAGCTGCGCGCGCACCCAGCTTGCGCCGTAGTCGAAGCTTACTTCCATGCGCCGGACCTCTCGGTCGCCGGCCCAGGCATGGCCGCTCACTACAAACCTGCGGTCGTTCAGGTGGGCGCCTGCCGGGATATTGGTGATCAACGACTTCACCGGCATGGATTCAATAATGCGCCAGTCCTCCTTGGGAATCTTGGCGCCCGGCTCCACAGGGTACCAGGGTACGCGATAAGACGTGCCGCCCATTTTGGGGCCGTCGTGCACACGGTCGCGCACCCAAATGCGCTTGAGCCATTTCGCCGAGACCGAGCCGGGCCAGCCGGGCACCAGCAGCCGCACCGGGAAGCCGTGCCATGAGGGTAGCGGCTCTCCATTCATTTCCCAGACAATGAGCGAATGCGGGTCCATCATCTTAGCCATGGGCGCGCCGCGCGAGATCACCACGCGCTCCGGGTCGCCGGACAGGTGCACGTCACTGCCGTAGTGCCCCGTATAGACGGCGCTGTTCTTCAGCCTCGCTGCGTTCAGGACGTCGCGCACGCGCACGCCGGTGTAATTGGAGCAACCGATGGCGCCGAGCGTCCACTGGTTGCCTTTGGCCGGTGGGTTGAAGGCGGCACGGCCATTGCCGCCGCATTCCAATTGCAATTGCAGGGTCACATGGTCGAACCGGGTCTTGAACTCAACCAGGGACAGCTTGAGCGGGCGTTCCACCTCACCGTCGATGGTGAGTGACCAGCCGCTGGCGTCCATGGCCTTGGCGGCCTCGGGTACCAAGCCATTGTTGCGGATAAAATGGCGCGCGTTTGGGGTGACGGAATCGTTCAAAAGATACGGCGGTGTTTCGGCGTTCAGCGGCCGGTCGCTCAGGACGATCAGGCCTTCGGTGCCGGGGATGACGAAGTCCTGGAGGCCTTCCGCCCAGACCGCTGGTATCAGGCCGCCCGGCATGTTGCGGGCAAAGGGGATTGTGGCGCCGACCGCGGCGCTCACGGCGGCCAGCCCGGCACCCTTCAAGAAACCACGGCGGTTGGCCGCCGTCCGGCGGCCGAAGACAAGATAATCCGCCCGTTCGGCGTCATCCTGGTAGAGCTCGAACAGGCCACGTTCAATTTTCTTCATACTCTTCGCCTCTCACGTCTACCAGGGAAGTTCCTCGCCGTCCCTGTTGAAGAACTTGCCAGTGTCGTCGGTGGACAGCCCGTCAAACACCCGGCGCAGGTCGGTGACGCTTTCACGGACGGCGATCTCGGCGCTCGGGCCGCCCATGTCGGTCTTGACCCAGCCCGGGTGGAAGACCGCTACCGTATAACCATTGGGCTCCAATTCATGGGCCAAGGTATGCATGGCCATGTTGAGCGCCGCCTTGCTGGCCCGGTAGGCATAACGCCCAGTGGTGCCGTCGGCGATGGAGCCCATGCGGCTGGAAATGGAGAGAATCTGTTTGCGCTCGCCCATGTCGAGATTGCTCAACAGAGCCATCGCCAAGCGCAGAGGGCCTTGAGTATTGACGGCGAAGGCGTAAGGCCAGGTATCCATATCCACGTCGTCCAGGGTCTCCTCACGCCGATCCATGACGCCGGCGTTGTTCAAGAGCACATCAATAGCCTGGCCGTCCAGGGTGGCGGCAAGCGCTCGGACACTCATGGGGTCGGTCACGTCGAGGCTATGGACCATGACGTCACCATCGGTCTCCTCGACCAGATTCCTGGCCGCCGCCGGGTTGCGGCAACAGGCAAAGACCTGCCAACCTGCATCGGCGTACTGCCGGGTCATTTCAAGGCCGATGCCCCGGTTGGCGCCGCTAATCAGAATGCAAGGCATGCTGTTGTCCTTCCCGTCTTGCGCGGGGACAAAATTAACCCATTGCGGGTGCCCTGGCCACGACCCTTAAAGCGAGGCCGCTGCCCGCGCCGCCTGGTCGTAGAGGCCGGAGAGCGCCCGCAAGGTCGCCGCCAGATCGCCGATTTCCTTGTTGTCCGGCCCCATGCCTGCGAGGGTTTCCACTAGGCAATCCTCGCGCACCCGGGCGTATTCCCCACAAGCCTTGCCGCCCTTGTCTGTGATGGAAAAGAGCAGTTCCTTGCCCTGTTTTTCCCGCTTCACCAGCCCCAGACGAACCAGCTTCTTGCAGGCGTAGGTTACCGTGTGCGTGTCTTCAATGTTCAGGACGAAACACAGGTCGGCGAGTTTTTTGGGCCGCGCCCGGTGGTTGATGGAGTGCAGCACCAGGATGTCGAGGTAGGCGAGACCTTCCAGGCCCGCCGCCGTGGCGCAGCGCGTGGCCCAGCGGGAGAAGGCGTTGCTGGCGATGATCAACCCGTACTCGAATTCCGAAAGTTCGGGGCTCTTGTCCGAAATCAAATGGGCCGAGGAAACAATAGGCCGGGTCATGGGGTTTTCTCCTTTGATTGGGGTGGTCGCGGTGGGCCGTAACCGCCGCCGCCAGGTGTCTCGATCACGATCACATCGCCCTCCTGGGCCACAACTTCCGCCGCCGAGGGCAGCTCTTCAACGGATCCGTCCGCGCGTTCGATGCGATTTCGGCCCGATTGGCCGTCCTCGCCGTCCATCAGGCCGAAGGGCGCATTCAAGCGGTTGTTGGAGAGAATGGAGGCGGTTACCGGCCTGGTGAAGCGAACACGCCGCACCGTACCGTCGCCGCCCCGGGATTCACCCGCGCCGCCTGATCCACGCCGAATGGCGAAACTTTCCAGGATCACCGGCAGCCGCCATTCCAGCACCTCGGGGTCGGTCAGGCGTGAATTGGTCATGCCGGTATGCACGGCGCTGGTGCCGTCGAAGTCAGGCCCCGCTCCGGCGCCGCCGCAGATGGTTTCATAGTACTGCGCGTCGGCGTCGCCAAATGTGAAATTGTTCATGGTGCCTTGGCCCGCCGCCATGACGCCCAGCGCGCCGAACAGAACGTTGGTCAGCACCTGGCTGGTCTCGACGTTTCCGGCGACCACCGCCGCCGGGTATTCAGGGTTCAGCATGCAGCCCTCGGGAACCTTTAGGCGCAAAGGTTTCAGGCAGCCGGCGTTCAGCGGGATGTCATCGTCCACCAGACAGCGGAAAACAAAAAGCACGGCGGCCTTTGTGACGGCGAGAGGCGCGTTGGTGTTATCGCCCTGCTGGGCGCTGGTGCCGCTGAAGTCGATCGTCGCTTCTCGCGCCGCCTTATCCACGGCGATGGCGACGTGGATACGCGCGCCGTTGTCCATATGGCAGGAGTATTCGCCGTCCTTAAGGGCGCCGATGACCCGACGTACGGATTCCTCGGCGTTGTCCTGGACGTGGCCCATGTAGGCGCGCACAACCTCAAGGCCGAAGTGATCGACCATGGCGCGGATTTCACGCACGCCCTTTTCATTGGCCGCCACCTGGGCCTTCAAGTCCGCGACGTTCTGGTCCGGGTTGCGCGATGGCCAGCGCCCGCCCCCAAGCAATGCACGCAACTCGTCTTCACGGAAGCGGCCCGCCTTCACCAGATGAAGATTATCGATCAGCACGCCTTCTTGATCGACGGAGGTGGAGTGCGCGGGCATGGAACCCGGTGTGACGCCGCCGATTTCCGCGTGGTGGCCACGACAAGCGACGAAGAACAGCAGCTCTCCTTTATCCCGGCCGAACACCGGGGTGATCACGGTAACGTCGGGCAGGTGCGTGCCACCGGCGTAGGGTGCGTTCAACGCAAACACGTCGCCGGGGGCCATGGTCCGGCCATGGGCCTCCAGGACCGCCATGACACTCTCGCCCATGGATCCCAAATGCACCGGCATGTGCGGGGCGTTGGCCACCAGCCCGCCCTCGGTGTCGAAGAGGGCGCAGGAAAAATCCCGGCGCTCCTTGATGTTGACGGAATGGGCGGTGTTTTCCAGCACCGAGCCCATCTGTTCGGCCACCGACATGAAGAGGTTGTTGAAGATCTCCAGCATCACCGGATCGACGGCTGTCCCGGATTCGCGCGCACTCTCTCTCGCCATGTAGCGTGTAAGAAGCAGGTCGCCGCGTTCATTCAGATTCCCTTGCCAGCCGGGCTCGACAACGATGGTGCCGTGGGGCTCGGTGATGATGGCCGGGCCCTGGATATTCTCGCCTTGGCTCAGATCGGCACGCGCCACCAAGGGTGCCCGGTGCCAAGTGCCGCCGGAGAAGAATCTCGTTTCGCTTCTGTTCGCGCCACTTGTCCGGACGCCGCCTCCGGCGGAATTGTCTTCAAGGGGGCTGCTGCCGCCCACCGCCTCCACGGACACCGCCTCGACAACGAGCGGCTTATCCGGATCGGTGAAGCCAAAACGCCGCTGGTGGGCTTCGGCAAAGCCCTGCTGCATCTCGGCCAAGCCCGCAAAGGGCACCTCCAGAGGCGTGTCGGTACCCGTATAGCGGATGTGAAGGGTTTGGCTCAGAGTCACATCCGCCCTCTCCACGCCCTGATCCTGAAGCTCCTTGATAGCTTCGTCCGCCAGCGAACCAAACGTACGTTTTAGTAATGCATTGAGTGTTTCGTCCAAGGGGGCCTCGATCGCCGTTTCGCGGTTGGCGCTTAGGGACGCCAGGCCCATGCCAAGGGCCGAGAGCACACCGCCCAAAGGGTGCAGCATGACGCTGTTCATGGCCAGGGCGTCGGCTACCCGGCAGGCGTGCTGCCCGGCGGCACCGCCGAAACAGACCAGGGTGTACTCGGTGACGTCGTAGCCCTGCTGCACGGAGATATTCTTGATGGCGTTGGCCATATTGTCGACGGCGATGGCCAAGAATCCTTCGGCCAGCGCCTCGACCCCCCGGGCTTCTTCCGTGGCCGCCTCGACCTCCCCGGCCAAGGCCGAAAACCGTTGCCGGGCAACGGTTTGGTCCAGGGGCTCATTGCCCTTTGGTCCGAATATCGCGGGGAAATGCGCGGTGCTGATGCGGCCCAGCAGAACGTTGCAATCGGTGACGGTGAGCGGCCCGCCCCGGCGATAGCACGCCGGTCCCGGATTGGCGCCGGCGGAGTCCGGACCTACTCGCAGCCGCGCCCCATCGAAGTGCAGGATCGATCCGCCGCCCGCCGCCACGGTGTTGATGACCATCATGGGCGCGCGCATGCGCACGCCCGCGACCTCCGATTCCAGGCTGCGCTCGTAAGCGCCGTTCCAGTGGCTGACATCGGTGGATGTGCCGCCCATATCGAAGCCGATAATCTTGCCAAATCCGGCGGCTCGGGCGGTCTCCACGGCGCCGACAACGCCTCCCGCGGGTCCGGAAAGGATGCAATCTTTTCCATCAAACAAACGGTGGGTGGTTAAGCCGCCGCTGGACTTCATGAACATCAGCCGGCTATCGCCCAATTCTGTCGCCATCCCATCCACGTAGTGCCGCAATATGGGCGACAGATAGGCGTCAACGACCGTGGTGTCGCCCCGGCCCACCAATTTCATCAAGGGGCTGACCTGGTGGCTCACGGAAATCTGGGTGAAGCCTATGTCCCGGGCGATTTCGGCCACCAACCCTTCGTGGGCCGGATAGCGGTAGCCGTGCATGAACAGAATGGCGACGGCGCGAAGACCCGCATCGAAGGCTGCGTGCAGGGCCTTCCGCGCGGCCTGCCTGTCCAGAGGTAAAAGGACCTGGCCATCAGCGGCCAGACGTTCCTCGACCTCGATGACCCGGGCATAAAGCATGTCCGGCAGCACGATGTGGCGATCAAAAAGCCGTGGCCGGGTCTGATGGCCGATTCTGAGCGCGTCGGCGAAGCCCAGCGTGGTGACCAGCACCAGCGGTTCGCCCTGGCGCTCCAACAGCGCGTTGGTGCCGACGGTGGTGCCCATCTTCACGTCGGCGACGGCCCCCGCTGGTATGGGAGTGCTCCCGTCCAGCCCCAAAAACTCGCGAATGCCCTCGACGGCAGCGTCCGCGTAGCGCCCCGGATTCTCCGACAGCAACTTGGTTGCTGACATAGAGCCGTCGGGCCGCCGGGCGACAATGTCCGTGAAGGTGCCGCCCCGGTCGATCCAAAACGACCAGGGCTTATCTGGTGATTGCGCTTTCATAACACTATTATACCGATAAATTATCGATAAAATATAATTATAATATATCGGCTGCGACGGCAATGCCGCGCATTGGCGTGTAATGGGTTGAGGGGGTACGGTGCGGCGCAATGGCGCTATGATGGCGGCTCTCGGGCTGGAACTTCGAACATGAGTATTTGGGGAAAAATTGTTGGCGGCGGTATTGGCTTTGCCATAGGCGGGCCGATCGGCGCTTTGCTCGGGGGGTTGGCGGGCCACGCCTACGACAAGGCCTCGGACGTGGGGGCCGAGGGCACCAAGCAGGTCGCCTTCACAATCGCCGTTATCGTCCTCGGCGCCAAGATGGCCAAGGCCGATGGCAAGGTGACGCGGGATGAAGTCGACGCCTTCAAGGATATCTTCCGGGTGCCGCAGCACGAGGTCGATAACGTCTCCCGCGTTTTCAACATGGCGCGCAAGGACGCCGGGGGGTTCGAGCCCTACGCCGGCCAGATGGCGCGAATGTTCCGCGGCAATCCCGCGGTTTTGGAAGACCTTCTGGATGGCCTGTTCCATATCGCCAAGGCCGACGGCATCGTTCATCCGGCGGAGTTGGAGTACCTCAAGAGCGTGGCCGCGATCTTCGGTTTCAGCGAGGCGGAGTTCGCCCGCATTCGCGCCTCTCACGTCGGCGCCGATGCCAGCGACCCGTACACCATTCTGGGCCTTGATCACGAAGTTACCGACAAGGATCTAAAGGCGGCTTACCGTAAACTGGTGAAGGAACACCACCCGGATACCCTCATCGCCCAGGGCATGCCCGAGGAATTCGTCGAGGTGGCCAATGATAAGCTCGCGGCCATCAACGTAGCGTACGATCGCATCGCCGAGCAGCGCGGGCTCAATTAGATTTAATGAAATGATCGTTGAGCAGCCTTCGCCCAATCACGATGCGCGCGCCGAGGGCAAGCCCCTGGACATGCTGTTGCTGCATTACACGGGGATGGAGTCTGCAGCGGCCGCACTCGACCGCATGTGCGACCCGGCAGCGAAGGTCAGCGCCCATTACATGATCGACGAAGACGGCACGGTTTACCGGCTGGTCGATGAAGACCGCCGGGCCTGGCACGCCGGCGTTGCCCATTGGGCCGGGGAAGACGACATCAATTCCCGCGCCATCGGTATTGAACTGGTCAACCCGGGCCACGAGTTCGGATACCGCGCTTTCCCTGAGCCGCAAATGGCGGCGCTGGAGGCCTTATGCCTCGACATTCTATCCCGGCACGATATTCCGCCCGACCGGGTATTGGGCCACTCGGACGTCGCGCCCGACCGCCGCCAGGACCCGGGCGATCTGTTCGACTGGAAGCGCTTGGCCGCCAAGGGCATTGGCCTCTGGCCCCATTGTTGAAGGCTTGCTCCGGCGACCGTAATCCCCGATCATCGGCGGCCCTGCGATAAGCCGCGCCACTCCACGGAAACAAGGAAATCAGAGATGGAGCACGAGACACTAACCTTTGCAGTTGAGGCAGGCGTCGCCCGCGTCACCCTCAATCGGCCGGAGGCGTACAATGCGCTGAGCGCCCAGATGGGACTTGATCTCTTGAAGGTGGCGAATACCTGTAGCCAGGACAGGTCCGTGCGCGCGGTGCTGATCACCGGAACCGGTAAAGGCTTTTGCGCCGGGGGTGACCTCAAGAGTTTCGTCGAGGCTGGGGACCGCGTCGGGGAAGTGATCCTCGAGACCACGACCAGTTTTCATGCCGCCATTTCGCGCTTTAACCGCATGGATGCGCCGGTCATCGCCGCCGTAAACGGCGTTGCGGCGGGCGCCGGGTTCAGCCTGGCCTGCGCCACCGATCTGGCCATTGCGGCTGAATCCGCGACCTTCCTTTCCGCCTATACGGCTGCCGGACTGGTGCCCGACGGCAGCAGCACCTATTTCGTCAGCCGGATGGTGGGTGTGCGCCGGGCCAAGGAACTGGCCCTTACCAACCGTGTCTTGTCGGCGGCGGAGGCGCTCGATTGGGGAATGGTGAACCGGGTGGTGCCGGACGAGGAGTTGGAATCGGCGTCACTTGCCTGGGCCACGGAACTGGCCTCCGGCGCCACGGCGGCGCTCGGCCGGGCCAAGCGTCTGATCCTTGACGGCATGAGCGAAAGCCTGGAAACGCAGATGGAGCGGGAATCCCAGGAAATCGCCGCGGTCACTCGAACCAAGGACGCGCGCGAGGGCCTCACCGCCTTCCTGGAGAAGAGAAAGCCCAGCTTTAAGTATGAGTAAATGTTGACGCCGCGGCCCACCGGGATTACCTAAAAAGAGCCAGATGGCCGGATGGCCGCTGCCCGGGGCCTTTGCGGCTCGGGGAGAGGAAAGTCCGGGCTCCATTAAAGACGGTGCCGGGTAATGCCCGGCGGGGGTGACCCCAGGGACAGTGCCACAGAAAGCAAACCGCCCGTCTGCCTTCGGCCGGCGGGTAAGGGTGAAAGGGTGCGGTAAGAGCGCACCGCGTCTCCGGTAACGGGGGCGGCACGGTAAACCCCACCGGGAGCAAGACCAAATAGGGGCGGGGCCCTTCGGGGCTACCGCTCGGGTAGGTTGCTTGAGGCGCCTGGCAACAGGCGTCCTAGATGAATGGCCATCACCGTCGCGGATCCGTCTGCGGCGCGTACAGAACCCGGCTTACAGGCCATCTGGTAATTTCTTACTCCGAGACCTCGCCGATACTTATTGTCCAGGGCTCGTCCGCTGCCGCCTGGCACCATTCCGCCATGGCCGGTAGGGCCAGGGTCGCGTTCATATAGGCGCGGCAGACTTCGTCGACCT
>CAYOOG010000069.1:0-13081 GCA_964405515.1 uncultured Alphaproteobacteria bacterium
GCATGATGCCGCCGAAAATATTGACGAGAATGCCTTCGACGTTGCTGTCCGATAAAATGATCTTGAAGGCTTCTGTAACTCTTTCCTTGGTGGCGCCGCCGCCGACATCCAGGAAGTTCGCCGGATCACCGCCGTAAAGCTTGATGATATCCATGGTCGCCATGGCAAGACCGGCGCCGTTGACCATGCAGCCGATGTTGCCGTCCAGCTTGATGTAGCTGAGGTCGTGCTTGGCCGCTTCAACTTCCGCCGGGTCTTCCTCATCTACGTCGCGCAGTTCCTCGATGTCCTTGTGGCGGTAAAGCGCGTTATCGTCAAAGTTCATTTTGGCGTCGAGCGCGATCACATCGCCGGCCTTGGTCACAACCAGCGGATTGACTTCCACCAGACTGGCATCACTTTCGACAAAGGCCTTGTACAGCGCGGATACAAATTTCACACCGTTCTTGACCTGATCGCCTTCCAGGCCAAGCGCAAAGGCGATGCGCCGGGCGTGGTGGCCCTGAATTCCCGTTGCCGGATCGATAATAACCGTGAGGATTTTCTCCGGCGTCTTGGCCGCCACTTCCTCGATATCCATACCGCCTTCGGTCGAGGCCATGATGGCAATACGGCTGCTGCCCCTGTCGACGACGGCGCTCAGGTACAGCTCGCGTGCGATGTCGGAGCCGTCCTCCACATAGACGCGCTTGACTTCTTTTCCTTCGGGGCCGGTCTGATGGGTAATCAATGTCATACCGATCATGGCCTCGGCGGCCGCGCGCACATCGTCGATGGATTTGACGACCTTGACACCGCCGCCCTTGCCGCGCCCTCCGGCATGGATCTGCGCCTTGACGACCCAGACCGGGCCGCCCAGTTCCGCGGCCACCTTTACCGCGTCGTCCACCGTGTAAGCAACACCACCCTTGGGTACGGCGACACCGTATTTGGCAAGCAGGCCCTTGGCCTGATATTCGTGAATATTCATTTCAGTCCCGCGGTTGTTCCCAAAATCCAATACAGCCGAGTGATTAAGATTTCCTATCCCCGTTAACCATTCGGGGCCTGGGGGTCCGGGCGTCTATATCCTCGCCGTAACCGGTTACTTGCGTCGGGCCTTTTTGGCCAGTGACGGCTCCAGCTTTTGCACCACCTTGACGAGGCCGCGCACGGCCTGAGCCGAGGCTTTGAGCTGCTTCATCTCGCTCTTGGAAAGGCTGATCTCCACCACGCGCTCGGCCCCCTTGGCGCCGATCACCGTCGGCGCGCCGACGTAAAGATCCTTAATACCGTATTGCCCGGTCAAATGGGTGGCGCAGGGCAGAACACGCTTTTTGTCCTTCAAATAGGACTCGGCCATGGCGATGGCCGCTGTGGCCGGGGCGTAAAATGCCGAGCCTGTCTTCAGGAGGCCGACGATTTCCGCGCCGCCGTCGCGCGTGCGCTGGACAATGGCCTCGATGCGTTCCTTGGTGGACCAGCCCATCTTGACCAAGTCCGGCACGGGAATACCGGCTACCGTGGAGTAGCGCACCAGGGGCACCATTGAATCCCCGTGGCCGCCCAGGACAAAGGCGCTGACGTCTTCCACCGAGACCTTGAATTCCTCGGCCAAAAAGGCGCGGAATCGTGCCGAGTCGAGAACCCCGGCCATGCCCACCACCATGCGCTGGGGCAAACCGGAAAATTCCCTCAAGGCCCAGACCATGGCGTCCAAGGGGTTGGTAATGCAGATGACGAAGGCCTTGGGCGCGTATTTCTTGATACCGGCGCCCACCGACTTCATGACGTTGGTATTGATGCCCAAGAGGTCGTCGCGGCTCATGCCGGGCTTGCGCGGTACGCCCGCCGTAACAATGACCACGTCGGCGCCCTTGATGGCGCTGTAATTCTTCGAGCCCTGATACTTGGTATCGAAGCCCGCCACCGGAGAGGCCTGATAAAGATCCAGCGCCTTGCCCTGGGGAATGCCGTCGACAATGTCGAAAATTACGACGTCACCAAGTTCCTTCAATCCGACCAGGTGGGCGAGGGTGCCGCCGATCTGCCCGCCGCCGATTAGGGCGATTTTATTGCGTGCCATGACTGTCTGCTCCGCTTGTTACTCCAAGACCCCCACCGCCAGCCTACTACAGCGATTCGCCCCCGGATACAAGGGTTACAGGGCAGTCAGGTGGGACCGCGGCTTCCGGTGTACTAGGAGTCCTGGATTCGGGTCGGTGCGGGAAAGAAGTGAGCCGTGCGGTTAGCAAAGGCCACGAGCGACAGCATTACCGGCACCTCGACCAGCACGCCGACCACGGTGGCCAGAGCCGCCCCGGAATCGAGGCCGAACAGGCTGATGGCGACGGCGACGGCCAGTTCAAAGAAGTTGGACGTGCCGATCAGCGCCGCCGGCGCCGCGACATTGAAGGGCAAGCGCCAGAGTCGCGCCCAGGCGTAACCCAGGGCGAATATCCCGTAACTTTGCAGAATCAGCGGCACGGCAATGAGCATGATGATGACCGGCCGCGCCAGGAGAACCTCGCCCTGAAAACCGAACAGCAGCACGACAGTGATCAATAGGCCCACCACGCACCAAGGTTTGGCCTGGGCAGCAAAGCGCTCCAATTGCGCCGTTCCACCCCGGGCCATTAGCCTTGCCCGAGTCCAGGCGCCGGCCCCAAGCGGCACCACGACGAACAGCAAGACCGACAGCAGTAATGTCCGCCAGGGCACCATCACGTCGGCCAGCCCCAAGAGCAAAGCCACCAGCGGCGCGAAGGCGAAAATCAAGATGATGTCGTTCACGGACACCTGAACCAGCGTATAGGCGGGATCACCCCTGGTCAGATGGCTCCAGACAAAAACCATGGCCGTGCAAGGCGCCGCGCCCAGCAGAATAAGGCCTGCGATGTAGGAACTTGCCTCGGCCGAGGAAATAAAGTCGGCGAAAACGACGTTGAAAAAGAACAGGCCGAGCGCCGCCATGGTGAACGGCTTGATCAGCCAATTGATGGCCACGGTAATCGTCAATCCCTTCGGCCAGTGGCTGAAATCACGGAGGGACCTGAAATCCACCTGGACCATCATGGGGTAAATCATGATCCAGATGAGAACCGCGACCGGCAGGTTGACGTGGGCCAATTCCAGCCCGCTCAGGAAAACGAATAGGCCGGGCACGAGTTTTCCCAATACCACGCCGCCGGCGATGGCCGCCGCTATCCAAATTGACAAATATTTCTCAAAGACGCCCACTTGAAGCCGCTTCTCTCAATGCTGAAAAAGCAGGAAGTTCGCTATTGCGTTACTCGCCGCACGGCATCGCTGAATTCGCGATCGTCCATGCGCTCTACCGCCAAGGTCGACAGCCCCGCGACACGAACGCGTATTTCCTCGAATGCGTGGGCGAAGGCGACGAGTTTCTCGTCGTCGCTCCCCTCTGCCGCCGCCGGATCGGCAAAACCCAAATGCACCGAGATCGGCGCCCCGGGCCAAACCGGGCAGGTCTCACGCGCGGCATTGCCGCACACCGTGATCACCAGATCCATTTCCGGCGCACCGGCCTCGGCGAACAGGTCCCAGCTCTTGCTCGCCGCACTTTCCGCTAAAAAGCCATTCCTGTCCAAGATGTCCAGGGCCAGGGGATGGACCTCTCCGGTGGGGTGGCTGCCCGCGCTGTAGGCCAGGTAACGCCCCGCGCCCAACTGATTCAAGATCGCCTCGGCCATGATGCTGCGCGCCGAATTACCGGTGCACAGGAAAAGCACATGACGTGGAGTTGCGGGGACATTCATTGCTGCGGTCAAAGGTTTTAGGTAAGCATTTTCGTTGTAATCACCGCCGTACTTGTTTTGTCAGACGGTTAATAGCACGACCACCTTAGAGCTGGCGCTCGACCATTAATTTCTTGATTTCGGCAATGGCCTTGCCGGGGTTCAGGCTCTTGGGACAGGCCTTGGTGCAGTTCATAATGGTATGGCAGCGATAGAGCCGGAACGAATCCTCAAGATTGTCCAGCCGCTCGCCGGCATGTTCGTCGCGGCTGTCCACCAGCCAACGGTATGCTTGCAGCAATATGGCCGGACCCAGGTAGCGATCCGGATTCCACCAATAGCTTGGGCAACTGGTCGAGCAGCAGGCGCAGAGGATGCACTCGTATAGCCCGTCCAGTTTCACCCGGTCGTCGTGACTTTGCAGTTGCTCGGAGCTGGCGGGTGGCGGGGTGTCGGTCTGCAGCCACGGTTTGATGGAGGCGTACTGGGCGTAGAATTTCGACATATCCGGCACCAGATCCTTGACCACTTCCGCATGGGGCAGGGGTGAAATGTTCACGTCGCCCTTGATCTCGTCCACCGCCTTGGTGCAGGCGAGTGTGTTTTCGCCGTCGATGTTCATAGCACAGCTGCCGCAAATACCTTCGCGGCAGGAGCGGCGATAGGTCACGCTTGAGTCAATCTCATCCTTAATCTTGTTGAGCCCGTCGAGAACCATGGGTCCGCAATCGTCCATGTCCACTTCGAATTCATCCACGCACGGGTTTTCGCCGTCGTCCGGGTTCCATCGGTAGACCTTGAAGTTGCGAACGTTCTTGGCACCCTCCGGCGCCTTGTGACGCTTGCCCTTTCCGACCTTGGAATTCTTCGGCAGTGTGAACTCGACCATACTCTTGTCCTTAGTAGACCCGCGCTTTGGGCTCTATGTAGTCGATCCGGTCGGTCAGCGTATGGGTGTGCACGGGCCGGTATTCAATGCTGACATTGCCCTTGCCGTCCAACCAGGTATAGGTGTGCTTCATCCAGTTTTCGTCGTCGCGGTCGGGATAATCCTCTCGGGCGTGGGCGCCCCGGCTTTCCTTGCGGTTTTCCGCGGCCACGATGGCGACCATGGATTGCCCAACCAGATTGTCGAGCTCCAAGGTTTCCACCAGATCCGAGTTCCAAACCAGCGAGCGATCGCTCACCGAAATATCGTCCATTGAGGACCATACGTCCTTCATCAGCCCGATGCCCTCTTGCAGAGTCTCGCCGGTGCGGAACACCGGACAGTTGGACTGCATGGTGCGTTGCATGGTCTCGCGAATCCGCGCCGTCGGTGTCCCGCCGGAGGCATTGCGCAAGCGGTCGAGACGAGCCAGCGACTCGTCTCCCGCGTCCGCCGGAAGTGGTTGATGGCGCTCGCCGGGCGTAACGACTTCGGCCGCGCGCAGTGCGGCGGCGCGGCCAAAGACCACGATGTCCAGCAGCGAGTTGGACCCGAGCCGGTTGGCGCCGTGAACGGAGACGCAAGCCCCCTCACCAATGGCCATAAGCCCCGGCACGATCGATTCCGCGTTGCCGTCCCTATTCGTCACCACCTCGCCGTGATAATTCGTCGGCACCCCGCCCATGTTGTAATGGCAGGTGGGCACAACCGGAATCGGGTCGGTGGAAACATCAACGCCGGTGAAGATGCGGGTGGTCTCGGAGATACCGGGCAGACGCTCGGCGATCACATCCGAGTCCAGATGATCCAGATGCAGAAAAATATGATCCTTCATCGGGCCAACGCCGCGGCCCTCCCTGATTTCGATGGTCATGGCCCGGCTGACAACGTCCCGTGAGGCCAGGTCCTTCACGTGGGGCGCATAGCGTTCCATGAAACGCTCGCCTTCGGAATTGACCAGGAACCCGCCCTCGCCGCGCACGCCTTCGGTAATCAAGGGACCAACGCCATAGATGCCGGTGGGGTGGAACTGGATGAACTCCATATCCTGCAAGGGCAGCCCGGCGCGCAACACCATGCCGTTTCCGTCACCCGTACAGGTGTGGGCCGAGGTGCATGAAAAATAAATCCGTCCATAACCGCCGGTGGCCAGCACCACCTCGTGGGCCTGGAAGCGATGGATCGTGCCCTCCTCCATGCTCAGCGCCATGACTCCGCGGCAGACGCCGTCGACCATGATCAGATCAAGCACAAAGTATTCGACAAAGAATTCCGCCTGGTGTTTCAAGGACTGCTGATAGAGCGTGTGCAGAATGGCATGGCCGGTGCGGTCGGCGGCGGCGCATGTGCGCTGGGCCGGCGGGCCTTCACCATATTCCGTGGTCATGCCACCAAAGGGGCGCTGATAAATCTTGCCGTCCTCGGTGCGCGAGAAAGGTACGCCGTAGCGCTCCAATTCCAACACCGCCGCCGGCGCTTCCGAGCACATGTATTCGATGGCGTCCTGGTCGCCGAGCCAGTCGGAGCCCTTGACCGTGTCGTACATGTGCCAACGCCAGTCATCTTCCCCCATGTTACCCAGCGCCGCCGACATGCCGCCCTGGGCGGCCACGGTGTGACTTCGCGTGGGAAAAACCTTGGTAATGCAGGCGGTCTTCAGCCCTTTTTCAGCCATGCCGAAAGTGGCGCGAAGACCGGCACCGCCGGCGCCCACGACAATGACGTCGTATTGATGGTCGATGATGGGATAGGCGGTGTTCACTGTGTCCCCTCAGGCCAGGAAAATCTTCAGCACCGCTAAAATGGCGGCAAGAGCGACAACGGCCGACGCGAAGGTGGTGAAAATCAGCAAGGTGATCTTCATCCATTCGGTGTGGACATAGTCTTCGATAACGATGTCGGCGCCGAGTTTGAAGTGATAAAGCCCGGTGGCCAGAAAGAGGATCATGCAGGTGGCGGCTAAAGGAGACGCGAGCCAGGCGGACACCGCCCCGTGGTCGGCCCCGGCGAGCCGTACCAGCGAGGCCACGAACCAGACGGTGAGTGGTACCAGGGCCAAAGAAGTCAGACGCTGCAGCCAAAAATGGCTGGTGCCGTTGCCGGCCGAGCCAAGTCCCCGAACGCGGGCCAAAGGTGTGCGCAGGTCCATCACAGCGCTCCCAGGGTCATGTAGCCCAAAACCCAGGACAACAACGAGAGCGCGATGCCACCAAGCAGGACCAGCCAGGCGCCGGCCTCTACCGCCGGCAGTTCAAATCCCCAGCCAAGATCCCAGAACAGATGCCGAATGCCGTTCAGCAGATGATGAAACAGCGACACGGTGAAGCCGAAGAGCATGAGACGGCCCAACCAGGAGCCTGAAAAAGCCTGCACCGTGGCGAAGGCCTCCGGCCCCGCCGCCGCCGCGCCAAGCCAGCAGGCCAACCACAGGGTCCCGAATCCGAGCGCCAGGCCCGCCAGCCGATGCCCCATGGACACAACCATGGTGAGGTACATTTTATAGACCTGGAGATGGGGCGAGAGGGGGCGCTGGGTCTGGGCCATGTGGGTCTTTCGAGAACGCTTACGCTTTTGTTTTCTATGCTGATTTCCGGCGCGACCGGGCTCTTACAGATACGATCCTAATAGCTGTCGCGGCTAAGTCAACGATAATGCGGCAGTGCACAATAAATCGTTAACGGCCGGCCCACTGTCGGTTCAGCGACGAGGCATCAATACCCAGGTATCGAGGTCAAGAATGACGCCATCCGTGTACTTCCGGCCCTCCAACTTGCCCGGAAACTCGCCGCAGGGAAGGTTCTTGGTGGCCGTAGTGCGGAGCCGGACGGCGCCGAGGTCGGCGCGCCCGGGCATTTCGCCCTTGTCCAATATCTCGCTCCAGGCGAAGACGGTATCGCCCGCGAACAGGGGGGCCACGTGGGCGCCACCGTTCAGGGCGGCGACAAATGCGGCATTGGCCAGGCCGTTAAAGGAAAGACTGCGCGCCAAACTAATGACGTGGCCACCGTATATCAGCCGCCGGCCAAAGCGGCCCTTTTCCTGCTCGAACTGGTTGAAGTGGACCCGCGCCGTATTCTGGTAAAGCCGGGTCGCCATCATGTGTTCGGCTTCCTCAACGGTGATGCCGTCCACGTGGTCTATCTTCTCGCCCACCTCGTAGTCGCCCCAGGAATGCGGGCTGCCAGCCAAGCCCCAATCCCATGCCGAGAAATCCAGCCCCTCGGGCGCATGGAGGGAGTCCACGGGGACAGCCTCGGCCAGCTCGGGCACCACAGCCTCGGGCGCGGGCGAACTTTCGTCACGCTTGTTGACCATGACCCAGCGCACATATTCAACGATGACCTTGCCGTCTTGGTTGAGCCCCGTTGAGCGTACGTAGACCACGCCGGTCTTGCCGTTGGAGTTTTCCTTCAGTCCGATGACCTCCGAAGTGGTGGTCACCGTATCCCCGGCGTAAAGCGGCGTGACCCACCTTCCTTCGGCGTAGCCGAGATTGGCCACGGCATTCAAAGAAATATCCGGCACCGTCTTGCCAAAAACCAGATGAAACGCCAGCCAGTCATCCAGGGGCGCCCGGGGCAGGCCCAGCGACCGTGCGAACTCATCCGAACTGGTAACGGCAAAACGCGACCCAAAGAGCGCCAGATACAGCGCGGCGTCGCCATCTGTTACCGTGCGCGGCGTTGCGTGTTGGATCTGTTGGCCGAGGGAGAAGTCCTCGAAAAAATTTCCCGTCAAAATCTTAGATGTAGTCTTTTGCGTGCTCATGATAAATGCCGGGCGCCGTTCAGGCGGCGCTGCCCGCGGCCAATCCCTCTATGGCCTCGGCGAGGGCCACCAGACGCTGGGCGTTGGCCACGTGGAGATTTTCAATCAGTTTGCCGTCGACAACGACCACGGCCTTGCCTTCGCTTGTTGCTTCGGCAAATGCCTCGATGATCTTTTTCGAGTGCTCCACTTCCTCCGCCGTCGGGCCGAATACCTCGTTGCAGGCCTCCAACTGCTTGGGGTGGATCAGAGTCTTTCCGTCAAAACCAAGAGCCAGCCCTTGCTCGCAGGAGGCGCGGAAACCTTCATCGTCCTGCAGGTCCAAATGCACGCCGTCGACAATGGAAAGCCCGGCGGCGCGCGCCGCCAGCAGGCAGATAGACAAGCCGGTGAGCATGGGTAGGCGTTCCGGCGTATGGCGAGCTTGCAAGTCCTTGGTCAAATCGGACGTGCCCATGACAAAACATTGCAGCCGCCCCCCGGCATCAGCAATTTCCTCGGCGCGGAGCACACCGCGCGGCGTTTCCATCATGCACCAAATGTCCATTTCCGGGGCCGCGCCGGCTTCTGTCATGAGCCCGGCGGCGCGATTGACCGTCGCGGCGCTTTCAACCTTGGGCAGCAGAATGGCGTCGGGCCCGGCCGCAACCGCCGCCGAGAGATCATCCAAGCCCCAGGGGCCGTCCAGGTCATTGATGCGCACAATAATTTCCCGCCCGCCGAAGCCCCCCGCCGACACCGCATTACAAACTTGCTCGCGCGCCGCATCCTTGGCATCCGGGGCGACGGCGTCCTCAAGGTCCAGGATCACACCGTCCGCCGCCAGGGTTTTGGCTTTTTCAAGGGCACGCTGGTTGGAGCCCGGCATGTAAAGCACGCTGCGCCTCGGCCGCGCGGTAGCAACAGGTTCGGTCATGTCAGGCCGCCTCTTTCAGATAACGCGCGATCAATGTTTCGGCGATCTGCACGGCGTTCAGGGCCGCACCCTTGCGCAAATTGTCGGAGACCACCCACATGGACAAGCCGTTCTTCACGGTCTTGTCGGCGCGGATGCGGCTGATGAATGTCGCGTAATCGCCGACGCAATCCACCGGCGTCACATAACCGCCGTCCTCTTGCTTGTCCACGACCATGCAGCCGGGGGCTTTGCGCAGAATTTCCCGCGCCCGACCGGGCGTGATCGGCTTCTTGAACTCGATATTGATGGCTTCCGAGTGACCGACAAAAACCGGCACGCGCACACAGGTCGCGGTGACCTTGATATCGGGGCCGAGAATTTTCATGGTCTCGCCCACCATCTTTTCCTCTTCCTTGGTCGAGCCGTCGGGCAGGAAGACGTCAATATGGGGGATGACGTTGAAGGCGATCTGCTTGGTGAATTTATCAGGCTCAAGCTTTTCGTTCACGAAGACCGCGCGGGTCTGATTGAACAGCTCGTCCATGGCGTCGTTGCCGGCACCGGAGACCGATTGATAGGTCGACACCACAACGCGCTTGATAACCGCCTCGTCGTGCAGGGGCTTCAGGGCGACAACCATCTGCGCCGTCGAACAGTTGGGATTGGCGATGATGTTGCGCTTCTTGTACCGGGAAATGGCGTCGGCGTTTACCTCGGGCACAATAAGCGGCACATCCGGTTCCATGCGAAAGAGCGACGAATTGTCGATGACTACGCAGCCGGCCTGACCGACCTTGCCCGCCCACTTCTTGGAGGTTGCCGAGCCGGCGGCGAAGAGCGCGATGTCGGTGCCGACAAAATCGTAGTCGTCCAGAACTTGGGCTTTGAGAGTCTTTTCGCCAAAGGAAACTTCCTTGCCCAGCGAGCGGTTGGAGGCGAGCGCAACGACCTCGTCGGCGGGGAACTCCCGCTCGGCAAGGATATTGAGAACTTCCCGGCCCACAACCCCGGTGGCGCCGACAACCGCTACTTTGTAACCCATCTAACCAAACCTTCTTCTTGTGGATGGCATTTTAACCCGCGCCCGCCAGTTTATCGAGTGCCTCAAGCAGCGCCTCTCCCATGGCACTGGTGGACACTGTTTCGCCGCCGTCCGCCATAATATCCGCGGTGCGCAGGCCCTGGGCCAGCACATCCTCGACCGCGTCTTCCAGGAGCTTGGCTTCGTTGCCCATGTCAAAGGAGTAACGGAAGGCCATGGCCAGGCTCAGGATCGTGGCAAGCGGATTGGCGAGCTCCTTGCCCGCGATGTCCGGCGCGCTGCCGTGTACCGGTTCGTAAAGCGCCTTGCGCTTGCCGCTATCATCCGCCGCCCCCAAGGACGCCGAGGGCAACATGCCGAGCGAGCCGGTTAGCATGGCCGCCGCGTCGGACAATATATCCCCGAACAGGTTGTCGGTGACAATAACGTCGAACTGCTTCGGGTTACGAACCAGTTGCATAGCGCAATTGTCGGCGTACATGTGGGAGAGCTCGATGTCCGGATATTCCTCGTCATGGAGTTTCTGAACTTCCTCGCGCCACAGCAGGCCCGATTCCATGACGTTGGCTTTTTCCGAACTGCACACCCGCCCATCGCGCTTGGCCGCCAATTCAAAGGCCACCCGCGCCACGCGATGAATTTCGGCGGTGGTATAGACCTGGGTATTTACGCCGCGCCGCTGACCGCCGCCAAGATCCTCAATGCCCCGGGGCTCACCGAAATAGACCCCGCCGGTCAACTCGCGCACGATCAATATGTCCAGCCCTCGCACAATTTCAGGCTTCAGACTGGAGGCGTCAGCCAACGCGTCAAAACAAAGCGCCGGGCGCAGATTGGCGAACAGATCCATTTCCTTGCGCAGGCGCAGAAGCCCACGCTCGGGCTTGACGTCGAAATCCAAGTTATCCCACTTGGGGCCGCCGACCGCTCCCAGCAGTACGGCGTCCACCGATTGCGCCCGGGCCATGGTCTCGTCCGCCAGGGGCGTGCCGTGGGCGTCGTAGGCAACGCCCCCGACCAAATCCTCGGTGACCTCAAAGGCGGCCTTGCCGGCATCCTCGAACCAAGCCATGACGCGGCGTACCTCGCCCATGACTTCCGGCCCGATGCCGTCGCCCGGCAGCAGGAGCAATGAATTCTTTTTGGACATATCGGACATCTCTGACAACGCCCCTATCCTTCCGCCCTCTGGCCGTAAAGCCAGGGCTGACCGGCGCGTTGCGCCTCCTCGAATTTTTCGATATCCGGCAGCTTTTTCAAGGTCACGCCCACTTCGTCCAGACCTTCCAGTAGGCAAGCCTTGCGAAAACCGTCAATTTCAAAGTTCATCGTCGTACCGTCGGGTAGGGTAATGGACTGATCACCCAAGTCGATTGTGAATACGGCGTTGGCGCCTTTTTCCGCCTCGGCCATGATCAGGTCAACCTGTTCCTGGGGCAACTGAATGGGCAGCATGCCGTTCTTGAAACAGTTGTTGTAAAAAATGTCGGCAAAACTGGGCGCGATGATGCAGCGGATGCCGAAATCCTTGAGCGCCCAGGGAGCGTGCTCGCGGCTCGAGCCGCATCCGAAATTCTCGCCGGCGACAAGAATGGAAGCCTCCCGGTAGGGCGCCTGATTCAAGACAAAATCGTCACGCTCCGCGCCGTCCAAGGTGTAACGCATTTCCTCGAACAGCACTTTGCCCAAGCCTTCCCGTGTAATGGTCTGCAGGTGCAGCTTGGGGATGATCATGTCGGTATCCACATTGATCATGGGCAAGGGTGCCGCCGTGCCCCGGTGTTCGGTGAATTTATCCATGATCCAATCCTAACCCAATTCCCGCACGTCGCTGAGGCGGCCGTTGACGGCGGCGGCGACGGCCATGGCCGGGCTCATCAAATGAGTGCGCCCGCCTCTGCCCTGGCGGCCTTCGAAGTTGCGGTTCGAGGTTGAAGCGCAACGCTCGCCCGGCGCCAAGCGATCGGCGTTCATGGCCAGGCACATGGAACAGCCGGGCTCGCGCCAATCGAAACCGGCCTCCAGGAAAATCTGGTCGAGGCCTTCATCTTCGGCTTGCGCCTTCACCAAGCCGGAGCCGGGCACCACCATGGCGCTTACATGGCCGGCAACCTTGCGGCCCTTTGCGATCTCGGCGGCGGCGCGCATGTCTTCAATTCGGCCATTGGTGCAGGAGCCGATAAAGGCGCGGTCGATGGCGACATCGGCCAGGGCGACGCCCGGCTCAAGCCCCATGTAATCCAGCGCCCGTGTCACGGCCCGCGCCCTTGCCTGATCCGGCTCCGATTTCGGGTCGGGCACACTTGCGGTGATCGGCAGGACCATCTCGGGGCTGGTGCCCCAGGTCACCTGGGGCGCGATATCAGCCGCCGCCAAATCCAACTCGCTATCAAAGGCGGCGCCTTCGTCGCTGGCCAGCGCCCGCCATTGGGACACCGCCATTTCCCAGGCCGCGCCCTTGGGCGCCATGGGCCGGCCACAAACATAATCAAATGTCACCTCGTCCGGCGCGACCAGCCCGGCGCGCGCGCCCGCCTCTATGGCCATGTTGCATACGGTCATGCGCCCTTCCATGGTCAGGCCCTTGATGACGCTGCCGCGGTATTCAATGACGTGGCCGGTGCCGCCGCCCGTGCCGAGGGCCCCGATGATGGCAAGGGCTAAATCCTTCGGCGTGACGCCCGGGCCAAGTTCACCATTCACATTCA
>CAYOOG010000070.1:0-6903 GCA_964405515.1 uncultured Alphaproteobacteria bacterium
GTGGGTTCGAGTCCCTCCACTCCTGCCAGCACCGGCTAGCCGGGGTGATTGAATAAGAATATGTCGCGGTGGTGGACCGCGGTTTTTTAAATTTAGTGCCGAACGGTTGGCGCTGTTGGAATAGTCGGTAACGGAATTATGGCGAAAACCTCTCCCGGCGCATTTATCCGGCAAGTCCGGCAGGAAACCGCAAAGGTGACCTGGCCGACGCGCAAGGAAGCGACGATTTCGACGGTCATGGTGGTCATCATGGTGATTCTGGCCGCCATATTTTTCCTCCTTGCCGATCAAGTGATTTCGGTCGTGATCCGCTTTATTTTAGGGATTGGGGGCTAGGTAAATGGGCGACGCACGTTGGTATATCGTCCACGCCTATTCCGGCTTCGAGCAGAAGGTGGCGCAGCAGATTCTCGAGCAGGCCGAGCGCCAGGGCATGATGGATCTGATCGAGGAAGTCTTCGTGCCGACCGAGGAAGTGATCGAAATGAAGCGCGGCCAGAAAGTGCCGTCGGAGCGCAAGTTTTTCCCCGGCTATGTTCTGGTCAAAATGGATTTGAACGACGTGTCCTATCACCTCATCAAGAATCTGCCGAAGGTGACGGGCTTCTTGGGGACTGCTGGCAAACCGTCACCCATTTCGACGGCCGAGGCCGATCGGATCGTGCAGCAGGTTAAGGAAGGCGTGGAGCGGCCGAAGCCGCTGATCACCTTTGAAATCGGCGAACAGGTGCGTGTTTGCGACGGGCCTTTCGCTTCCTTCAACGGCATGGTTGAAGATGTGGACGACGAGCGGGCGCGGCTAAAGGTGGCGGTGTCCATCTTTGGGCGGGCGACGCCGGTGGAATTGGAATACGGCCAGGTCGAAAAGACCTGACGTTGTAAGTCATGTGGGAGGCCCGCCACGGCCGTACCACGTGCCCTTAAGGCAAGTCGGCCCTCGCCAAACGGCGCCGGGTCAGGAAAGGGAAGAAGATGGCGAAGAAAATCGACGGCTATATCAAGCTACAGGTGCCGGCGGGCGCGGCGAATCCGTCGCCGCCGATTGGCCCGGCGCTAGGGCAGCGCGGGGTCAACATTATGGAGTTCTGCAAGGCTTTTAACGCCGAGACCCAGAACGTTGAACGGAATATGCCCATTCCGACGATCATCACGGTTTACGCCGATCGCTCGTTCAGTTTCATCACCAAGACTCCGCCGGCCTCGTTCCTCTTGAAGAAGGCGGCGAGGGTGGAGAAGGGAACCGGTGAGGCCGGCCGTGAAATCGTCGGCTCCGTATCCATGGCCCAGGTGCGCGAAATCGCGGAAATGAAAATGGTCGATCTCAATGCTTACGATTTGGATGCTGCCTCTGAAATGATAGCCGGCTCGGCCCGGTCCATGGGCATTGAGGTCAGGAGGTAGGGCCATGGCAAGACTATCAAAACGCATGAAATCGGCCCTCGAAGGCATTGATCGCGAAGCCCATTACGCTTTGGCCGAAGCCGTGAAGCTGGTCAAGGACGGCGCCAAGGCGAAATTCGACGAGACAATCGATGTGGTTATCAACCTGAACGTCGATCCGCGCCACGCCGACCAGATGGTACGTGGCACGGTCCAATTACCCCACGGTACAGGCAAGGACGTACGGGTCGCGGTGTTTGCAAAGGGTGACAAGGCGGACGAGGCCAAGGCCGCCGGGGCCGACATAGTCGGCGCTGATGACCTGGCCGAAAGCGTTCAAAAGGGCACCATCGATTTTGACCGCTGCGTCGCTACGCCGGACATGATGGCGGTAGTCGGCAAGCTCGGTAAGGTGCTGGGCCCGCGCGGCCTGATGCCGAACCCGAAGCTGGGTACCGTGACCAACGATGTGGCGGTGGCCATCAAGGGCGCCAAGGGCGGTCAAGTGGAATTCCGCGCCGAGAAAGCGGGCGTCATTCATGCCGGTGTCGGCAAGGCGAGCTTCGCCGAAGGTGCTTTGGCCGAGAACGTCAAGGCGCTGGTCGACGCTGTCGTCAAGGCCAAGCCAAGCGGCTCCAAGGGAACCTATATGAGGAAAGTGGCCATCAGTTCCACCATGGGACCGGGGGTCAAGTTGGACGTATCAGCCATTGGCGGCTGAATAAGAATTCTCCGGCTCGCTAATTTGAGCCGGGGAAGGAAACCACGGGCGCTGAAATTGCCTTTGCGTTTCCATCCTGTCCGAGACTGCAGGTGCCGTAACGCGACGCGGCTTAATTAAGGCCTGCACAGACGGGGGACCAAGGACGGTGGATACCGGTCTGTATCGGTATTGCCGGGTTTGAACCCTGGGGCAGGCGAACCGGACCCAGCCGGTTAGCTGTTGGGTCCAGTGTGTAGCAGCAGGTGCGTATCACGATTGCGCTTGCACCGGGATCGGAGAAGAAGAAGTGGACCGAGCCAGGAAAGAAGAGGTCGTCGGCGAGCTCAACAAGGTCTTTAGCGAGTCCAAGCTTGTCGTTGTGACCCATTTCAGCGGCCTTACGGCCTCTGAGATGAATCAACTGCGTGGCCAGATGAGGGAACTTGGCGCGACCTTCCGGGTGACTAAGAACCGGTTGGTGCGTCGGGCCTTGGACGGCACGAATTGCGGACCGTTGAGCGAATTGTTCGACGGGCCGACGGGGATCGCCTATTCCGAAGACCCCATCGCCGCTGCCAAGGCAGCAGTGAAGTTTTCGGAAAAGAACGACAAGCTCGTCGTTCTTGGCGGCATGATGGATGAAACGGTTCTTGACGCCGGTGGCGTCAAATCGCTGGCCAAACTGTCGTCACTCGACGAACTGCGCAGCACAATCATATCGATCATCCAGACCCCGGCGACGCGTGTCGCGGGCGTGCTTCAGGCACCGGCCGGCCAACTTGCCAGGGTCATGGGGGCGTACGGTGCCAAAGACGAAGCGGCATAGGCCGGACGCGTCCGATTAAGGGTTCAAACCAGGAGAAAGACCGAAATGTCTAATATTGAACAAATTGCTGAAGACCTATCGAAACTCACTGTCCTTGAGGCGGCTGAGTTGTCCAAGATGCTCGAGGAAAAGTGGGGCGTCTCAGCAGCCGCACCGGTTGCGGTGGCTGCAGTTGCAGGCGGCGGTGAAGCTGCCGCGGCCGAGGAGCAAGACGCATTCACAGTCGTTCTGGCGTCCTACGGCGAGAAGAAGATCAACGTGATTAAGGAAGTTCGCGCCATTACTGGCCTTGGCCTCAAGGAAGCGAAGGATCTGGTGGAGGCCGCGCCAAAGGAAGTCAAGGAAGGCGTGCCTAAGGATGAAGCTAATTCCATTAAGGAACAGCTCGAAGGTGCGGGCGCGACGGTAGAAGTAAAGTAAGACCCGGAGTTGTCCGGTTGGAAGACATTAACGGTGCTGCGGCACCACAGCGTAACAGGCAATTGTTCCGGTCGGGAAACCGGCTGGCAATGCCTGGGTGCGCGTTCGGCGCAATTCGGGGAATAGTAAGCGAGGAATAGGCATGGCTTTGTCCTTTACAGGTCGCAAAAAAGTTCGGAAGTTTTTTGGCCGTGGGCTTGAAGCTGCGAGGATGCCCAATCTGATCGAGGTGCAGAAAACCTCGTACGCAGCGTTTTTGAAGATGGATGAACCGTCCGAGCAACGTGCGGACGTGGGCCTCCAAGGCGTCTTCAAGTCGGTGTTTCCGATCAATAATTTCTCGGAAACAGCGTCGCTTGAATTCGTAAAATATGAATTTGACGCGCCCAAATACGACGTCGAGGAATGCCAGCAGCGAGGCATGACGTACTCCGCGCCCCTGCGCGCAACCTTACGCCTGATCGTCTTCGAGGTCGATCCCGACACCCAGGCTAAATCCGTCTTGGATATCAAGGAGCAGGACGTCTACATGGGCGACATGCCGTTGATGACACACAACGGCACGTTCGTCATCAACGGCACCGAGCGGGTCATCGTCAGCCAGATGCACCGTTCCCCCGGGGTTTTCTTTGATCACGACCGGGGAAAGACTCATTCTTCCGGCAAGTTCTTGTATGCGGCGCACGTTATCCCGTACCGCGGTTCCTGGCTGGATTTCGAATTCGATGCCAAGGATCTGGTAAACGTTCGTATAGACCGGCGCCGTAAACTGCCGATCACGACATTGCTTTTTGCCCTTGGTATGCGCGACGAGGAAATCCTTGATCTCTTCTACGATAAGGTTGTCTACAAGCGCGACAAAAAGGGCTGGCGCACGGCCTACGACCCCAATCGCTTGCGCAGCATCAAGCCGGGTGTTGCTTTGGTGGATGCCAAGAACGGCAAGGTCGTCGTCGAGGCCGGCACCAAGGTAACGCCCCGGCTAGCGCGGCAACTTCAGGAAAAGGGCCTCAAGGAGCTTCTCTACACTTCCGAAGACTTGATTGGGCGCTATTCCTCGGTTGACGTCATTAACGAAAAGACCGGCGAGATATACCTGGAAACGGGCGAGGAACTGACCGAGGAAAACATCGCTGCGATCGAGGAGGCCAATTTCAAATCCCTCGAAACACTCGATATCGATAACGTGACCATCGGCTCTTTCATTCGCAACACGCTGGTGGCCGACAAGCACCCGGGTTACGAGGCCGCCTTGATTGAGATCTACCGGGTCATGCGTCCGGGTGAGCCGCCGACGAAGGAGACCGCCGAGGATCTGTTCCACGGCCTGTTCTTCGATTCCGAGCGCTATGACTTATCTGCCGTAGGCCGCGTCAAGCTCAATGCGCGCCTCGGCATTGAGACCGAGGATACGGTTCGGGTTCTCAGAAAAGAAGACATCCTGTCCGCCATCAAGACGCTGGTGGACTTGAAGGATGGCCGCGGCGACACCGACGACATCGACCATCTCGGCAATCGTCGGGTGCGCTCGGTTGGCGAATTGATGGAGAACCAATACCGCATCGGCCTGCTTCGCATGGAACGCGCCATCCGCGAACGCATGAGCTCGGTGGAAATCGACACCGTAATGCCGCACGACCTGATCAACGCCAAGCCTGCGGCTGCCGCGGTACGTGAGTTCTTTGGTTCCTCCCAGCTCAGCCAGTTCATGGATCAGACCAATCCGTTGAGTGAGATTACTCACAAACGCCGGTTATCGGCGCTTGGCCCCGGCGGTTTGACGCGGGAACGGGCGGGCTTTGAGGTGCGGGACGTGCACCCAACCCACTACGGGCGCATCTGCCCCATCGAAACACCGGAAGGCCCGAATATCGGCCTCATCAACAGCCTCGCTACCTACGCGCGGATCAACAAGTACGGCTTCATCGAGACGCCGTACCGCAAGGCCGCCAAGGGCAAGGTGACGGACGAGGTTGTTTACATGTCCGCTATCGAGGAGGGCAAATACACAATCGCCCAAGCCAATGCTGAACTGGACAACCGCGGCCGCTTCGAGGCGGATATCGTCAGTTGCCGGAAGAACAGCGATTTTGTCATGGCGGCGCCCGAGACCATCGATTTCATGGACGTATCACCGAAACAGTTGGTGTCGGTGGCCGCATCCCTGATCCCGTTCCTGGAAAATGACGACGCTAACCGAGCTCTTATGGGCTCCAACATGATGCGTCAGGCGGTGCCTTTGCTGCGTGCCGACGCTCCGCTGGTCGGTACTGGCATGGAAGAAACCGTGGCACGGGATTCAGGCGCGGCGATCGTCGCCCGGCGCACGGGCGTTGTCGATCAGGTGGACGCCACCCGTATTGTCGTGCACGCCACTGAAGATCACAGTGCTTCGGAATCCGGCGTCGATATTTACAACCTTCTGAAGTTCCAGCGCTCCAACCAGAATACCTGCATCACCCAACGGCCATTGGTGAAGGTAGGTGACGAAGTGTTGCGCGACGATATCATTGCCGACGGACCGTCCACACAACTGGGTGAGCTGGCCTTGGGGCGCAATGTCCTCGTTGCCTTCATGCCGTGGCAGGGATACAACTTCGAGGATTCCATTCTGATTTCGGAGCGCATCGTGCGGGACGACGTCTTTACGTCGATCCATATCGAGGAATTCGAGGTTATGGCCCGCGACACCAAGTTGGGACCGGAGGAAATTACCCGGGACATTCCCAACGTCGGTGAAGAAGCGCTGAAGAACTTGGACGAGGCCGGGATTGTCTACATCGGGGCGGAGGTTCACCCCGGCGATATCCTGGTCGGTAAGATTACGCCCAAGGGCGAATCTCCCATGACCCCGGAAGAGAAACTTCTGCGCGCTATTTTCGGAGAAAAGGCGTCGGACGTCCGCGATACTTCGCTGCGGCTGCCTCCCGGTGTTGCCGGAACGATCGTGGAGGTTCGTGTCTTCAACCGTCACGGCGTCGAGAAGGACGAGCGCGCCCTGGCGATCGAGCGCGAGGAAATTGAGCGGCTTGCCAAGGACAAGGACGACGAGGCCGCGATTATCGACCGCAACAACTATGCTCGTTTGCGCGAATTGCTCATGAACAGAATCATCGCGGGCGGCCCCAAGGGAATCAAAGTCGGCGGCAAAGTTACGGAAGGTGTTCTGGAAGAGCTGTCGCAGGGGCAATGGTGGCAGATTGCCTTGAAGGACGCCAAGGCATTATCGGACGTCGAGGCCTTGCATAAGCAGTTCAACGAAGCCAAGGACGAGCTGCAAAAGCGCTTCGAAGATAAGGTCGATAAGCTGCAGCGCGGCGACGAAATGATGCCGGGCGTGCTTAAGATGGTGAAGGTCTTTGTCGCCGTAAAACGCAAGTTGCAGCCCGGTGACAAGATGGCCGGGCGGCACGGCAACAAGGGCGTGATTTCGCGTATCGTGCCCATCGAGGATATGCCGCATCTCGAAGACGGCAGCCATGTGGATATTGTATTGAATCCGTTGGGCGTGCCGTCGCGCATGAATGTCGGGCAGATTCTCGAGACTCACTTGGGATGGGCTTCCGCCGGGTTG
>CAYOOG010000070.1:6913-12886 GCA_964405515.1 uncultured Alphaproteobacteria bacterium
GGGTTGGGTCGCCAGATCGGCGAGTTGCTTGACCAGAGTGGCGGTGCTGGAAGCAATGGCGCTGCCGTCAAGGGACTCCGTGCCCGATTCAAAGAGATCTATGGTGCCGAGCAGTACAAGGAAAAAATGGCGGACCTCGAAGATGAAAATATTATCGAGGTTGCGCAAAACGAGCGCGGCGGCGTGCCCATGGCGACGCCGGTGTTCGATGGCGCCAACGAAGAGCAAATCGTCGAGATGCTCGATCAGGCCGGACTCGATTCCTCGGGGCAAGTATTTTTGATTGATGGCCGAACAGGCGAACAATTCGATCGCAAGGTCACCGTGGGCTACATCTACATGCTGAAACTGCACCATCTTGTGGACGATAAGATCCATGCCCGTTCAATCGGCCCCTACAGCCTGGTGACCCAGCAGCCGCTGGGCGGTAAGGCACAGTTTGGCGGCCAGCGGTTCGGCGAGATGGAGGTGTGGGCGCTGGAGGCTTACGGCGCCGCCTACTGCCTGCAGGAACTCTTGACCGTTAAGTCTGACGACGTAGATGGGCGTACGAAGATCTACGAGGCTATCGTACGCGGTGACGACAATTTCGAGGCCGGAATACCGGAATCCTTCAACGTTTTGCTGAAGGAAATGCGGTCGCTTGGGCTGAACATCGAATTGACGACAGGAAAGTAATTGTCCGCCGAATTCGGCGGCCAGAAAGCCCGCTTGGGCCAGTTGTTCAGCGGGCGTTTAAGGGTTTAAGGAGCGAAGGTTTATGAATCAGGACCTGACCAACGTATTTAATCCTGCGGCGAGTGCGCAGACTTTCGATCAGATTCAAATCTCGATCGCAAGCCCAGAGCGCATCCGCTCGTGGTCGTTCGGCGAAATCAAGAAGCCGGAGACCATCAATTACCGGACCTTCAAACCGGAACGGGACGGCCTGTTCTGCGCCCGCATCTTTGGCCCGATCAAGGATTACGAATGCTTGTGCGGTAAGTACAAGCGAATGAAATATCGCGGCATTACTTGCGAAAAGTGCGGCGTTGAGGTCACGCTTTCAAAGGTCCGGCGCGAGCGCATGGGTCACGTCGAACTGGCCTCGCCCGTTGCGCACATCTGGTTCCTGAAGTCTCTTCCGTCGCGGATCGGTTTGATGCTCGATATGACGCTCAAGGATCTTGAGCGCATTCTGTATTTTGAAAACTACGTCGTGATCGAGCCGGGCCTGTCGCCTCTGAAGCAGTTTCAGTTGCTGACCGAAGACGATTACATGCGCGCCCAGGACGAGTACGGCGAAGACGCTTTCACTGCCGGTATCGGCGCCGAGGCGATCCGGACAGTATTGTCGTCCTTGGACCTCGAAGCGGAAATGGAGAAGTTGCGCATTGAGTTGGCAGAGACGACATCCGAGCTCAAGCCCAAGAAGATCGTCAAACGGCTGAAGCTGATCGAATCCTTTATAACTTCCGGCAATAAGCCTGAGTGGATGATTTTGACCGTTATTCCGGTCATTCCACCGGAGTTGCGGCCCCTAGTGCCTTTGGATGGCGGCCGTTTCGCAACCTCCGACTTGAATGATCTTTACCGGCGCGTGATCAACCGCAACAACCGTTTGAAGCGCCTTATCGAGCTGCGCGCGCCCGACATCATTGTGCGGAATGAAAAGCGAATGTTGCAGGAGGCCGTTGACGCCCTTTTCGACAACGGTAGGCGTGGCCGCGTCATAACCGGCGCCAACAAGCGCCCCTTGAAGTCGCTTTCCGACATGCTCAAGGGCAAGCAAGGCCGTTTCCGCCAGAACCTGCTTGGCAAACGTGTGGATTATTCCGGGCGTTCGGTGATTGTGGTCGGGCCGGAACTCATGCTGCACCAGTGCGGCTTGCCTAAGAAGATGGCGCTCGAGCTTTTCAAACCGTTCATTTACGCCAAGCTTGACCTGAAAGGCATCGCGACAACCATCAAGATGGCGAAAAAAATCGTCGAGAAGGAACGCGCTGAGGTCTGGGATATCCTGGAAGAAGTGATCCGTGAGCATCCAGTGATGCTGAACCGGGCACCGACACTGCATAGGCTCGGCATTCAGGCTTTCGAGCCGGTGCTCATCGAGGGTAAGGCGATTCAGCTACACCCCTTGGTTTGCGCCGCTTTCAATGCCGACTTTGATGGTGACCAGATGGCCGTGCACGTGCCTTTGTCCCTTGAAGCGCAGTTGGAAGCCCGCGTGTTGATGATGTCGACGAACAACATCCTCAGCCCGGCGAGTGGTAAGCCCATTATCGTGCCGTCACAGGATATTATTTTGGGCCTCTATTACATGACCCTGGAGCGGGAAGGCGAACCCGGCGAGGGTATGGTCTTCGCCAATCAGGCAGAGATGATTCATGCCCTGGATAGTGGTGAAGTGACCCTGCACACCAAGATTAGCGCCCGTTATGAAACCGTCGACGATGAAGGAAATGCTGTTGTGGAGCGGGTCGAGACAACACCTGGCCGCATGATGTTGGCCGAGGTGTTGCCGCGCAACCCGGAGGTCCCCTTCAGTCTGTTGAACCAGCTGTTGACCAAGAAAGAGGTCAGCAATTTGATCGACGTGGTCTACCGACACTGTGGTCAAAAAGAGACCGTTATCTTTGCCGACCGCATTATGAATATGGGTTTTAGCTACGCTTGCCGGGCGGGGATTTCCTTTGGCAAGGACGATATGCTTATTCCCGGTGCGAAGGCGAAGCTGGTCGAGGAAACCCGGGCCGTGGCCAAGGAATACGAGCAGCAGTATAACGATGGCCTGATTACCCAGGGTGAGAAGTACAACAAGGTTATTGACGCCTGGGCGCAGTGCACCGACCGCGTGGCCGACGAAATGATGAAAGGCCTTTCGGATCCCGGCGTGGATCCCGATACCGGGCGGCCAAGGAACGTCAATTCCATCTTTATGATGTCTCAGTCAGGTGCCCGAGGCTCGGCGGCTCAAATGAAGCAGCTTGCCGGCATGCGTGGCCTGATGGCTAAGCCGTCGGGTGAAATCATCGAAACGCCGATCATTTCCAATTTCAAGGAAGGCCTGACGGTGCTGGAATACTTCAATTCCACCCACGGTGCCCGCAAGGGATTGGCGGATACCGCCCTGAAGACGGCGAATTCCGGGTATCTGACCCGCCGCTTGGTGGACGTCAGCCAGGATTGCATCGTTGTCGAAGAAGACTGCGGCACAAGCAATGGAATCAGCGTCTCGGAAGTTGTTGAAGGCGGCGAGATTATTGCGCCATTGAGCGAGCGCATCCTGGGCCGCACACCAATTGAAGACATCATCGATTCCGATACCGATGAAGTCCTGGTTAAGGGCGGCGACATCATCGAGGAAGACGTCATCGATCGTATCGATGAACTGGCGCCGCAATCCATTCTCATCCGTTCGGCCTTAACCTGTGAATCAAGGGGCGGGATATGCGGCAAGTGTTACGGGCGCGATCTGGCCCGAGGCACGTCCGTGAATATCGGCGAGGCGGTTGGTGTTATCGCCGCGCAGTCCATTGGCGAGCCGGGGACTCAGCTGACCATGCGGACCTTCCATATCGGCGGAACCGCGCAGTTCGTCGAGCAATCCAACGTTACCGCCAGTCACGACGGCAAGGTCAAGATCGAAAACCGTGCCGTGGTCAAGGACTCGTCCGGGCGCGTGGTCGTGTTGGGCCGCAACTGTGAAGTTGTGATTATGGACAGCAATGACCGTGAGCGCGCCAGGCATCGCTTGCCCTATGGAGCGCGCCTCCTGACCGACGAAGGTAAATCTGTAAGCCGAGGCGACAAGCTGGCGGAATGGGATCCTTACACCATCCCCATCATCACCGAACGCAAGGGCGTCGCTCACTACATGGACCTGGTCGAGGGTGTTTCCATGCGCGAGGCCATGGACGAGGCAACCGGCATCGCCAACAAGGTCGTCATCGACTGGCGTTCCCAGCCCAAGGCAAGCGATATTCGCCCGCGGATTACGTTGCGCGACAAGAAAGGCAACGTGATCACTCAGGCGAATGGCATGGAAGCCCGCTACTTCCTGTCCGTCGAGGCCATTCTCATGGTCGAGGACGGCGCCGAGGTCCAGGCGGGTGACGTTTTGGCCCGTATTCCACGGGAATCAGCCAAAACCAGGGATATTACCGGTGGTCTGCCGCGCGTTGCCGAGCTTTTCGAAGCCCGGCGTCCGAAGGAGCACGCCGTTATTGCCGAGATCGATGGCTACGTGGAATTCGGCAAGGATTATAAGAACAAGAGGCGGATTATAGTGCGCCCGAACGTGGAAGATGCGGAGCCGGTCGAATACATGATCGCCAAGGGCAAGCATATCAGCGTTCAGGAAGACGATTATGTGGAGCGGGGCGATTATATTCTCGATGGCCACCCGGCGCCCCACGATATCCTGAGTGTTCTGGGTGTTGAGGCTCTCGCCGCCTACCTGGTCAACGAGATTCAGGAGGTCTACCGGCTGCAGGGCGTGAAAATCAACGATAAGCACATCGAAGTAATCGTCCGCCAAATGCTGCAAAAGGTGGAGATCACCGATCCCGGAGATACGACTTTTCTCAAGGGCGAGCAGGTTGACCGTATCGATTTTGACGATATCAATGAAAAGGCGAAAAAAGATAAACTTAAACCCGCAGAAGCGGTAGCCGTGCTCCAGGGCATCACCAAGGCTTCGCTCCAGACCTCCTCGTTTATCTCGGCGGCGTCGTTCCAGGAAACAACCCGCGTACTCACGGAAGCCGCGGTTTCCGGGAAGGTGGATAACCTGATGGGGCTCAAGGAAAACGTCATAGTCGGTCGTTTGATCCCGGCCGGCACGGGTTCCGTGATGCGCCGCATTCGCGAAATCGCCCAGAATCAGGATGCGGAGGTTCTGGCCGCCGCTGCCGCCGAGGCCGCGGCAGCCAACGCCGAGGCCGAAGCCGAGGCTGGAACGGTGGAAGAAGCACCACCGGCAGAGGGTGAGGCGGGCGAGGAAATAGTCGCCTGATCGACCCTCCGACATACCCCGGATTTTGAGCGGCCAAAGGGCCTGAAATATCTAGAAAATCTGGGGTTTTTGGCCGGTTTTGTGCTTGACGGGGCGGGGGTGCGTTACTAGTATGCGCGCACTTTTGAGGTAGGTAGTAGGCTTTCTCGTCTAGACGCTGTCTCGTGGTACAGAAATAGGAAACGGGCCTTCGGGTCGAAACGACTTGTTCGGCGGCGCCAGTGCGCTGTCGTGCTTGTTTTTGCACTCGAAAATTAGGGAAATCGGACCATCAAATGCCGACCATAAACCAGTTGGTGCGCAAGCCGCGCAAACGCCAAATCACCCGGACCAAGGTTCCGGCCATGAACAAGTGTCCGCAGAAGCGAGGCGTCTGCACGCGGGTCTACACGACCACGCCGAAAAAGCCGAACTCGGCATTGCGCAAGGTGGCGCGGGTCAGGCTGACAAATGGTTTCGAAGTTACCAGCTACATTCCGGGCGAAGGCCATAATCTGCAGGAGCACTCGGTGGTGCTGATCCGCGGCGGCCGCGTCAAGGATTTGCCGGGCGTGCGATATCATATTATCCGTGGCGTGCTCGACACCCAAGGTGTCTCCGACCGCCGCCAGCGTCGCTCCAAGTACGGCGCCAAACGGCCTAAGTAGGGGATAGGATTCATGTCACGCCGCCGCGCAGCAGAAAAAAGAGTCGTTATCCCCGACGCCAAATTTGGGGATAACACGATCGCCAAATTCATTAATTGTCTGATGCTGGACGGCAAGAAATCGGTCGCCGAAGGGATTGTTTACGGCGCGCTGGATTCAATGCAATCCAAGACCGGTCAAGAACCGGTGCAGGCGTTCCATGAAGCGCTCAGCAATGTGCAGCCGTCTGTAGAAGTGCGATCCCGCCGGGTCGGCGGCGCCACCTACCAGGTGCCGGTGGAAGTCCGGTCGGTGCGTGGCCAGGCTCTGGCCATTCGCTGGCTTATC
>CAYOOG010000071.1:0-12857 GCA_964405515.1 uncultured Alphaproteobacteria bacterium
CCGACGGCTTTCAGAAAAACGCCTTCCAGATCCGCGCTGCCCATTTCCCGGCAAAGGTCTTCTGGTGGTCCGTCGAGCACAACACGGCCCTCGGCCATGATGACCACGCGGTCGGCAACGGCGGCAATCTCCGGCATGACATGGCTGGAGAGAACGATGCAGCGGCCCTTCTTGGTCAATCCCTTAAGCAGGGCGCGCACCGAGCGGATCGTCGCCACGTCCAGGCCATTGGTCGGCTCGTCCAGGATCAAGTTTTGTGGCTGGTGAACCATGGCCCGCGCCAGAGTAACTTTAAGCGTCTGCCCTCGGCTGAATCCCTTGGCCCGGCGGTCGGCAAAATCCTCCATGCTCAGGGCCTCGACCAGGCCGTCGATACGCCGGTCGAGTTCCTTTCCGTTCACCCGGTGCAGGCGGCCGAAATACTTCAAGTGTTCGCGTCCGGTCAGGCGGGGATAAAGGCCGCGTACGTCGGGTAGCGCGCCGATGCGCCGCTGTACTTCCCGGTGCTCTTTGACGGAATCGAAGCCGTCCACAACGGCCGTGCCGCTGTCCGGATTCAGCACCGTGTACAAGGTCCGCAAGATGGTCGTCTTGCCGGCCCCATTAGGGCCGATCAGCCCGGTGACTTCGCCGTCGCGCGCCTCGAAAGACGCACCACGCACGGCGTGGACGTTTCCGAATGACTTATGAATATCGCGTACTTGGAGCATGGCGGGGGATCATAACCATGATTGTTCGGGCCGAACAGGCTCATTTGCCGGGATGGGTCACGCTACTCAGCAAATACCTACACAAAGTTAACAGCGGGGCCGGTCTTTACCCATATTTAACGAACATTTGAATTACTAGAGTCAGTGGAAATTTGCCTGCCGCGTATCGCCGCGGTCTGGTGCGACCGGGAAATCGAGGCGTGCATGGACAAGGAAGAAGGCCAAACGGCCGAGGAAAGTCAAAGTCAAATTACTGTCGCCGAGGCCCTGCGTAGAGCGATTGAACATTTTGACCAGGGTAGGGTGGAATTGACGGCGGGAATCTGCTGTCAGATTCTCGCAGCCGCGCCGGACGAACCCAATAGTTTGAACTTGCTTGGACTTTGCGCGCATAGCGGCGGCCAATTCGACGAAGCGGTAAATTATTTCATGCGCGCATCGGCCCAGTGCCCTAAAGAGCCGGCGTTTCTCGCAAACATGGGTAGTAGCCTGCAGATCGCCGGGCGATATGGCGAGGCCGAAGACGCCTACCGGCAGGCACTGGAGATCGACGACACGTCGGGCCTCATACAGAATAACCTTGGCGCGGTTCTTGTGGAGACCGGCAAGATGGAGGAGGCGGAAGTAGCTTTCTCGCGCGCCATCGAACTTGATCCAAGCCTTGCGGAAGCACACAATAATCTTGGCGGCCTGCTCAGACGCCAAGGCGACCTTGAAGGGGCGGCGCGCGCCTTCGAGGCGGCGATCAAGGCAAGGCCGAATTTTCCCGTCGCCATGTATAACCTTGGTCTAACGGCAATTTCCGCAAATGATCTGCACGGGGCCGAAGCGGCTTTCCGACGCGCCATCGACTTGAATCCGGAATACAAAGAGGCCCACAATAATCTCGGCAACGTTCTTATGCGTCTCGATCGCGCCGCGGATGCGGTCGAGTCCTATCGGCGTGCCATCGAAATCGACCCGAAATTTGCCGAGGCCCAAAACAACCTCGGCAAGCTCCTGCTGCTGCTGGGTGAAATGGATGAAGCAGTCAGTGCCATGGTTCGGGCGAAAAGGATTGATCCCGATTTGGCGCAATCGGACAAGCCGATTACATGGAACGTCGCCCATTGACCGCGCACGGCGATCCGCAGGGGCACTCCGGGATCAGCCCACCGAATGTCGCAAGTGACCTGAACGAGGCGCTGCAGTTCCACAGGACCGGCGACCTGACCGCGGCGGAATCCGGTTATCGCCGGGTGTTGGCCCGGCAGCCGGACCATGCCGAGGCTCTACACCTCGTTGGGCTGGTCGCGCACCAGGGCGGCCGCAATGTCGAAGCGGCGGAGCTTATCGAACGTGCCATTGCGTGCGGCGGGCGCAACCCGGTCCATTTCGGCAATTATGCCGCGGTTCTGAGCGCCCTGGGTAAGCACAAGGCCTCTCTTGCCGCCAGCGAATCCGCCCTGGCGCTCAAGCCGGATTTTCCCGAGGCCCACAACAACGCGGGCAACAGCCTTCGCGCCTTGGGCCGGGTAGCCGAGGCCGCGGAAGCGTTCGCCCAGGCCACCGCGTTGAAACCGGATCTTGTGTCCGGGCTCAATAATCTGGGAATCGTGCTTCAGGAGTTGGGGCGGCTCGACGAAGCGGCCGTCCAGTTCGCGCGAGTGCTGGAATTGCAGCCCCAGGAGGCGGACGCTCTCTTCAACCTTGCCGCGCTGCGCCAATTTCAGGGACAGCAAGAGCAGGCAGCGGAGCTATACACGCAAGTACTTGCCCTGAATCCTCGGCACGCAAAGGCGAACAACAATCTCGGCTTGTTGGCGGAATCGCTTGGCGAATTCGAAGATGCAGTCATGTGTTTCTGCCGCGCGGTTGAGGCTGAACCCGAAGGTGCCGACTTTCTCACCAATCTGGGACGTGCCCTGCATCATTTGGGTGAATTCGATACGGAGGAAGTGTCGCAATCCCTGGGCCGCGTCGGAATTGAAAGCGCGGAGGCCGCCTATCGCCGTGCCATTGAAGTGAAGCCCGACCTTGCAGTTTCCTATACCAATTTGGCGACACTTCTCAACACGACATCCGGCAGAGTCGCCGTCACAAAAATGCTACGCGAGTTCGCCCCACCAACAACGGTCAACGCCGTGGCCTTGGGTGCCCTGGCCCATACCTTGTCCGACGGTGATGGGGCGGAGTTGAACGAGGCCGCGGCGCTGGTGGAAAAGGCGCTTGCCCTGGATCCCGGCTGCGGGTTCGCCGCTGCCGTGAACGCCAAGGTGCAACTGGAACAAGATACGCAGAGGGACATGGGCCAAATGATCCGGGAGCTGCCGGATAACTGGACAGACTCTGGCGTAGCCGCGCTCTCGGTCTTTCATACGGCGATGCGGCAACAGCATTACGAGGTGGCGCTGGAGCTTGCCATCGGGCAATTAGATCGGCTGGAAACGGTGACCATGGAGCGTTTCGAGTTCCTGATCAATATGGCCATAATCTATTGGCTGCAGCGGGAATTTGGGCTGTGCCATTCCAATATTGAGGCGGCGGCTCGCGCCCTTGGTGACAACCCGGCCATGCCCTTCATGGAGAACTTGAAAATCTATGAAAACTACTTGATGCGTCTTTGCGAATTCCGTCAGGCGAATGTCCATATGTACGAGGAGCGTGCACCCGAGGTCCTCCACGTGATCGGGGAAAGTCATGTCCTATCCCTTCATGGCCTGGATTGTATCTTGAATGGCGCTGCCCTCCATAGCGAAGGCCGTATAATCATCGGCTGCAAGGCGTGGCATCTGGCGCAGCCCGCGGAAAACTATTTCAAGCGCGCCTTCCGCGGAGCGCTTCAAGGCGTGCCCCATGGATCGGCTGTTGTTTTCGCCATGGGTGAAATTGATTGCCGCCACGACGAAGGCATCTTGGCGGCGGCGAACAAGACTGGCGAGTGCGTCGGCGACATCGCGCGCCGCACAGCGGAAGGTTATGCCGACTTTGCGGCAACCGCCGCGCGGGTGCAAAATCATCGGCCGATATTCTGGGGCGTGCCGGCGCCGGACGGAACCAGAGCGTCGTTCCTGGCTCTGTCCCAAGAGGCGCGGGTAGAGCTGACTTCCACAATACGTGAGTTCAACAGCGCGCTTGCCACGGTGGCCGAGGAACGCGGATGCGGATTTCTGGACGTGCATGCCCTGACCGATGATCAGGATGGAGCGTCAACAGGCGAGTACCACATCGATGGCTGCCATTTACAGCCCCGGGCCTTTGTTGAAACTCTTTCGGAATTGCCGGGCCGGTCGCGCGTCTAATTCAATTGCCCAGGCGGGCTTGGAATTTCCTGATGCGTGCGGCATTGGCGCCGAGGTCGCTCATGCCGACGCGGGAAACCGATCGAACGTCGACCAGGCTTCCACCTTGACGGGCCCTAATTCTAATAACAACGTCATCCTTGAAGCCCCACCAAGGTGTCGTCGCGGTGGCTTCCACGCGGCCATCTTCCGGTGCCAGGGCGACGATCTCCCAGCCCATATCGCGTGCCGCGCTCTCGGCACAGGAAAACGCTTCGCTTGGCGGAACTTCCAGCAGTTGCGGCGCAATATCCGGATACCCGGCGCGCTGCTTTTCGGCAATATCCGGCCCGCCGTAATCGGCTGAATTGAGCGCGTTCGCCCGCAGGGGCAAGACGGCGATAAAGACCGGCGGGTCGATCGTGTCCGTGCTGACGTCGTGAATTAAGGGGAGCAGACGTGCGGTCTCGCGCATGTTCCAGGGCATATAGACAACGATGACTCCTATAACTAAGCCAATGGCGGCTTGAACGACACGCCGATGGTTTTTCTTGAAAATGGCCAGCAATATTCCAAGAAGGCAAATCCCGGCGGCGGCAAGAGCAACATAGGCGGCTGTCGTTAGGATCGCGAATCCCGCACCCAGTGGCCAAAGTTCCACGCGATAACCGGGCCCGGCGACAGCGGCGGCAAGGGCGGCAAGCAGCGCCAAAACCAATCCCCCCATAGCAAGTCGGGACAATACATTCTTAAAGAACTTGCTATTCATGATGCTCGCCATGGGCGTCATTATGGTCCCTGCCATATCGCCGCAGCAACCCAAGATTTGTGCATTCCGTATCCGTGGTGGTGGCTGAGATGTCTCCAACGCAGATGGGATCGACTTACCGGCGCGTTGTGCGCCTCGTCAGGCGGGCGGTTTGGTGGTACACTTTCGCTAATTCAAGGAAGCGAGATGCGCTGGCTACTCACGACCTTAATTATCTTCGTCTCTCTTGTGTTACTTCCCGGCAGTGCTAAGTCCGCCGAGTTCGGACCCGCGCTCGGCTATCTCAACGAAGGCGCTCGCGCCATTGACCGGGGTAATATCGTCAAGGGAATAAAGCTTACGGAGCGCGCGCTCGAAAGCCACGAACTGGCCCCGGCTAACATCGCGGCGGCCTTCAATAATTTGTGCGTTGCGCAATCGCGCATTCGGCGTTTCGATGAAGCCTTGGAATTGTGCAATAAGGCGTTGAGCTTAGTCGGCGACAATTGGCGATTTTATAATAATCGCGGCAACGCGTATCTTGGAAATGGCAAAGTGGATGAGGCGATAAGCGATTATCGCCATGCGTTGGAAATGAATCCCGATTCACCAATGCTGAACAAGAATCTGCGCCTTGCTCTTGAGCGCAAGGAATTGGGTGTCGACGGCTTGTCCGGTTTGGAACAGGACGCCTGATCTTTTCAATTCAGCTATTCGATATTGACTCGGATTTGCGACGAAGCAACGGCCGGATTGTGAGGTGTGTGGTTGTGGTCCCCCATCATCAATTGCAGCGAATGCTCGCCCCGGCTTAGGGGAACATCAGCCTCGGTCTGACCGCCGCCGAAATGCAGATTGTTCTCGTTGCTCTCGATCGGTTGGTCCGCCGGCGGTAGGGGTGCATCCACAATCAAATGATGGTGCCCGGTGCAATCCTTCTTGACCCCTGCAGGTGCGATGCCCATGCCTTTAAGCCCAAACCTGACTTTTACCGGGCTTTTTACCGTGTCGCCGTCTTTGGGTGAGATGAAGTAGACGCTCGCGTTGCAGCGAGAGGCGAGGGGGTCGCCTGGGCTGCTGGGTGCGCTTAAGGTGACGGGTTCGGCATCAGTGGGCAATTCCGGCTCGCCACCGGACTCGGCGAACGCCTCCGACGGCATCGGTGGAGCTTCATCGGCTGCGGCCGCCAGGGGCAAGAGGCTGAACAGTGCGATCATTGCGTATGCCTTGTTTGTCATAACCGATTCTCCTGATATCGCTGCGCGCGCTCCGGTATTGCTCGCCTTGCAGTGTGCTATTTCATAATAGCTTCGGTGTTGCGAAATCCACTAATTCGCCTGCGCCGGGAGAGACATCCTTCCAGGCTTGGAGGTCGAAGGCGATAACCGCCAGGGCTGCGGTCGAAAATTTTCCGGCCATGCGCGCCAGGGCCAAGCCATCGCCAATGGCCGCCAGCATTCCAGCCAATTCGCCCATGCCCGGATTGTGAGCAATAACCAGCGGTGCTGAGACGTCGCTGGGCAGGTCCTGAAGCAACGCCAGGATACCGCCGGCGGAAGCCATGTAGAGCTTGTCGAGAATCTCCGTGCGGGCGCCGGGCGTTGTTTTGGGCGCCAATGCCTCAAGCGTTTCCCTGGCTCTCGTGGCAGACGAACACAAGATATTATCGGGCGTATGGCCCTTGTCGGCCATATACGTGCCCATCAGCGGCGCATCCGCTCTGCCCCGTTCGTTCAACGGTCGGTCGTGGTCCTCAACGCCGATTACAGCAGCAGCGGACTTGGCGTGTCGCAACAGGTAGACGGTTTTCATGGATTCCCTGGAATTTTCATCTGTGGCCCAGCGCCGGGACCAAAAATAGCCTGATTAGAGCATTGTCCGACCATATGGAATCAATTTGATGGGTGCAAATCGGTTTTTTCGGGAAGGCGTGGTGCGAAGCGCGATATGGTATATCGGGCGAGCGCCACAACACTCTCGAAGGGCCGAGTTGCCCCACCGAAGGCCGGGTTTCTTTGAGCCGTGGCTGTGTTGCGTCTCTTTGCCGATGCCCCACATCGCCAGGCGAGACGCGCCTTGCCACGGCGCAAATTAACTCCGGTCAAATAGTTCCATATGGTCGGATAATGCTCTTGCCCACCAACCCCAAGGACCGTTTTGATATTTTGCCCCCTGCGCGACCAAATAGTGTGGACCCGGTGAGGATTTGACGATTATCCTGATCGGCCATGTGCCCCTGACGACGCGGAACGAAAGAGGAAGGAGACTTGTTGTGAGAGTAGAGGTTAACGGTGTTCATCTGTATTTTGACGTTGAGGGGCCAAATTTGGTCCCCGATGGCCCGGTCATGAAGGAAATGCCGACCCTGCTTCTATTGCACGGCGGGCCCGGCTTCGATCATTCTGGTTTCAAGCCGGCTTTTTCCCCCTTGGCCGATTCCGCCCAACTCATTTATATCGATCACCGGGGTAACGGCCGAAGCGATCGAAGCTCATCCGAACACTGGACCTTCGAGCAATGGGCCGACGATATTGCTGAATTCTGCAATGTACTGGGAATCGAAAATCCTGCGGTCCTAGGCCTGTCTTTTGGCGGCATGGTGGCCCAGGCTTACGCCATCCGGCACGCCGGGCAGCCTTCGAAACTCATATTGATGAGCACGGCTGGGCGAATGCGTTTCGATCGTTCGCTTGAGGCGTTCGAGCGGCTCGGTGGTGCCGAGGTCCGCGACGTGGCGGCGAGATTCTGGGATAACGTCGGGCCCGAGACGGTTGAGGAATATATCGGCAAATGCATGCCTTATTACAATCGTACGCCCCAAGACCTTGACGGGCAGAAGCGCACGGTCATGAACATGGAATTGCTCTATCACTTCAATGGACCGGACGGCGAAGCCAAATCCTTCAATTTTCTGCCTGATCTCGGCAAGGTGAAATGCCCCACCTTGGTTCTGGCTGGGCTTGAAGATCCCATCACGCCGCCAGCCGATTCGGAAGATATGTTGAGTGCGCTTCCGGCCGATCTTGCGCGGCTGGAAGTATTACCGGACTGTGGACATGGCACTTACCGCGATGCGCCGGATGCCACCTTCGAGCTGATCCGTGACTTCCTCGCCGAATGATCTACCAGTTATAGGAAAAGTGTTTGAGGCACTCGAAGGCGTAAAAGATGGCCCCGCCTGTAAGCGTTAGCAGGATTCCATTTCTGATGGCGATTCGGTAGAAGCCGAGCATATATGCCGTAGTGAGGAAGAAGGCGGATAATATGCCGCCGGTCGTGAGCAAACGAGGGTCAATAAACTGTACAAGTAACACGGGCTATTTCTCCTAAATTATTGGCCCATTAGCCCTGCCTATTGGAAAGCGCAGACACTTTTACCGGAGCGTGGGGACTCTTGATGTTCCGGGTGTTCAGAAATTGCCCTGGTCCGGTCTTGAATGACTGAATCATCTGGTCCAGCATCCGGCGTGCCGACGTTCCGTTCCCCACAGCCTCACTCTGTTCGAAGATCTTCGACGGGTCGAAATTGTTCCTCCGCTTGGCGGTTTCTCCGCTGTCCGCAAGCCAAGGCAGTTGCCGGTCCAAATGTTCGTCGACGAAGGCCAGCAACATGTCCTGATTGGTGCGGTCGTTGAGGCGCGTCAGGACCCTGAATCGGGCGTAGCGGTCGGCATCCAATCTGACCACCAGCGCGTGGCGGCGCCCACGGGCTTTCGCGCCACGCGATCTCGTGTGGCTTGCTTCTGTCGAAGGCGGCTGTTCGACGCGCTCCGGCAGATAGCGCTTGGGGAGGGCCAGTCCGCATGTCTCTAAATCAGGCAAATTACCTGCGGCCACGATTTCCGTGATATCGGGCTGCTTGGTCGGGCCAGGGAGGGCATGACTACCACGGCTCGATTCGTCGGTAGGGCAAGGCATGCCTTTTCCGAAGTAATCGATAACCGCGGCCGCAGGTCTCGCCTCGCCCTTTCGGGCAAGAAGCGACTCGGTGAGTATTGCTGGGCTGACTTTCGCCATTGTCTGGTTCCTTGCGAAGTATTCCGGGCGCCACTGAAGTATTTCGGGTGCGGTGGCCCTTAGATGGCTTGGCTTCGGCGTCCAAAGCAACCGGCGCGCTTCCTTGTCTCCGCCGCGGGCTGCCTGGGCGAGAAGGGCAGGGGTGCCGCCGGTGCCTTCGTGGACGTCGTACTGCTTGCTGGTGCCTGTTGAACCAATTCGAGCGGTTCGACTGTTCGTTCCAGGTTCAGCGGCATCACTGCAGGACGCCGGCCGATTCGCGGTGCAAGGTAAGACCACAAATGCTTGATTTCCTCGGCCGACTTTGATTTCGGGTCAAGTTCCATCACCGTCCGCCCGTCGATCATGCTTCGCGCGAAATCGGTTCGGTTGTGGATAGTGACCGGCGCCACGGTGCCATGTTGCGACAGGGCGACGGCAGCTTCCGCGGTAATCTTGGCCCGGCGTGTGCCGGCGTTGACCACAAAAACCATAGCCTTCTCCGCCCGCTCGACAAGATCGACGGTTGCGCCCACGGCACGCAAATCGTGGGGCGAGGGCCGAGTCGGCACGACGACAAGGTCCGCCACATTTATGACCTTTTGGATCATCGAGGTCACGGCGGGAGGTGTATCGACCATCACCAGACGTATGCCGTTAGCGGCCAAACGATCCAGATCCGCCTCAAGGCGGGAGATGTGTGTTCGCACGAACATCGGGTTCGTGTCCTGGCGCTCGTTCCACCAATCGGCAAGACTGCCCTGTGGATCGGTGTCCACAAGTGCGACCGGCCCGGCGCCCGCAAGGTGCGCCTGAACCGCCAGTTGACCAGACAAGGTGGTCTTGCCCGATCCACCCTTCTGAGAAGCAAAGGCGACAACGAACATTTGTGGGAATTCATTTCCCGAAGGGCGCGCAAGCCCGGCAGTGCCGTCTTGGCGCAAGGGTTCCGCGTTCGAGGACTCGGGGATATCGCGCGCGGCATCGCACGCGTGGCCTGTTGACCACATGGCATTTTCTCCTTTCGGTAACCCCGCTACCTTTCCCGAACGCATTTCAGGGGAAGGCCGGTGGCTTTGCGTCCCGCCGTTTCCGACGGTTTGCCGTTTCGAGGATCCACGGCTGTATCGTTTGGTCTTGATTTCGCCGTGGTCGCCGACTCGTTCTGTGGGAAAAATGCTGAACTAGTTTGGTCAACAAACGGTTAACGCGGCGCTGGCTCTGGTGTCGGAGGAGGGGACTGCAGCAATACAACGTCTGTCCAGAGTCGCGCAGGGGCGCTCATACGGCTGTCGCCCCGGCTGGCCCAAAACCGCTGATTTCAGGGCTTTGTTAACCCCAGATTTGCCAGTGCGGGGCGCGCAGGGCATCATGTGCAGTTCAACACATCACAAGACAAGCAAAATCGTGGCCCGCCAGCCGGCTGCGCTACCGTACCAGGGTACTCAAAGGCGGTTTCGGGTCGTTGTGGGAGACGAAGCATGAATGTTGCAGGAATATTGAAGCACAAGGGCACGGAAATAATTTCTGTCGCACCTGGAGACTCGGTTTTGGTGGTGGCGGAACTGTTATCCAAGCGCCGCATCGGCGCTGTATTGGTCAAGGATGATGACGGCGACCTGATTGGTATTATTTCGGAACGCGATATCGTCATTGGCGTCGCGCATCGGGGACCGCCAGCACTGGAAAAACCCGTGAGCGATCTCATGACCAAGGACGTTATTACCTGTTCGCCCGCCGATCAGGTTATTGATGTCATGGGAAAAATGACCGATAGGCGAATTCGCCATCTGCCGGTCATCGACGACAATACGGTTGTCGGGGTTATTAGTATCGGTGACGTCGTGAAACAGCGCATCGCCGAGTCGGAGCACGAGGCCGAGGCCCTGCGCGAATATATCGCGACGGGGTAAACTGCTAGAAACTATCCGCTCTTAGGGGCCGAGACCGTATCAGAATTCGGGATAGACCGCCAATGGCGCCGAACAATGAACGCGCAATCTTTCCAGTCCGGCTAACCTTATCAAATTCCCCGATTGGACCAGGTTGACGAACAATATTGTCCTACATTATAAGCTTATACAGGAGTTCATTATGCCTGGCTGGAATTGGGGCCCGAACGTCTGCCGGGGGTAATTCGTAAATATTGCCAAGAAGTTAGCCGCGGTTGCAATGGCCCGGCCGAAATGGAGTGTCGTGGTGCAGCAGCGAAGTTTATTCGAAAAAGTATGGGGCGATCACGTCATCGCCGAGCTTGGTGATAACACTTATCTACTGCGAATAGATCGGCAGATTCTTCACGAACTGGCGTCGGTCGCCTTCAAAACCATTGAAGATGCCCGCCGCGCCGTGCGGTATCCGGCGCTGAATTACCTGGCGGTTGATCATGTGCCGAACACGTTTCCGGGGCGGGACGACGAGACGCTCATACCCGGCGGCAAGGAATTCATTCAATCGCTTCGCAGGGCGGCCAAGACGCACGGCCTGGAGCTATTTGATCTGGGCGACGACCGACAGGGCATCATCCACGTAATCGCGCCTAATTTGGGAATTGCCCAACCGGGATGCACCATGGCCGTGACGGACAGTCACACCTGCACCCAGGGTGGTATCGGCGCTCTCGCCTGGGGTATCGGTTCCAGCAATGCCGAGCACGTCCTGGCAACGCAATCTTTGGTTCTGGCGAAACCCAAGGCCATGCGGGTTAATTTTGAAGGCAAATTGGGCGAGGGCGTGACACCCAAGGATTTGATTCTCAATCTGATAGGACAGATTTCGGCGGATGGCGGCAATGGGTACGCCGTCGAATACGCCGGTTCGGTGATCCGCGCCATGCCCGTGGAAGGGCGGCTGACGATCTGCAACATGGCAGTGGAAATGTCGTCGCGCACTGGAATCGTCGCACCCGACGATGTGACCTATGAATACTTAAGCGGAAAGCTTTACTCGCCGAAGGGGGAGATGTGGGACAGGGCGGTGGAATATTGGCGCACCCTGCCCAGCGACGGGGAAGCGAAATTCGACAATGAAATCACCATGGATTGCACAGACGTTGCGCCGCAAGTGACATGGGGCACCAGCCCCGAACAGGTTGTGGGGATCAACGGCCTCGTACCCGACCCGGCGGGGGCCGCCACGGCGGAACGCCGCAGAACGATGGAAAAAGCCCTTTCCTATGTTCGGCTAGAGCCTGGCACGCCCGTGGAGGGTTTGAGTATCCAAGCCGCCTTCATTGGCTCCTGCACCAACAGCCGCCTCTCCGATCTGCGGGACGCCGCGCGTTTCTTGAAGGGGCAGAAAGTGGCGGACGGCGTCAAGGCCATTTGCACGCCGGGCTCCACCCAGGTCAAGAAGGACGCTGAAGCCGAGGGTATCGACAAGATTTTCACAGACGCCGGTTTCGAATGGCGGGAATCCGGATGCTCCTTATGCATGAGCGCGGGCGCCCAAGGTGAGAATTATGGCGACATCGAACGAGTCATCTCCTCGACGAACCGGAATTTCGAAAACCGGCAGGGCCGGGGCGTCGCCAGCCATTTGGCCAGCCCGGCGACCGTCGCCCTTTCGGCTGTGAAGGGGAAGATTTCAGATGTCAGAGGGGCGAGGATTTAGTTGTGCAGAAATTTGTCAAGTTGACCAGCGTTGCCGCCCCCTTGTTGCGGGCCAATATTGATACCGACGCCATTATTCCCGGCGCGCAGCTCTTGAAGCAAGCCAAGACCGGTTTTGGAGAAGGCCTGTTTGCCGAGTGGCGCTTTAATGACGCGACTTCCCCCGATCGCACGGAGAAACCGGAGTTCATTCTTAATCAGGAGCCCTACAGGGACGCGGAAATTCTCCTTGCCGGTGTCAATTTTGCCTGTGGCTCTTCCCGTGAGCCGGCGGTGTGGGCGCTTCGGGATTTCGGTATCCGCTGCGTGATCGCACCCAGTTATGGTGCTATCTTCTTTGCCAACTGCTTTAACAATGGCGTGTTGCCTGTTGTCCTGCCGCAAGCCCAAGTAGAAGAACTGGCGGCCCAGGTCGAATCCGGCATTGGCGACAAGAATGTAGCCGTCGATTTGGAAAGTTGCACGGTGATCGCACCTGACGGCCAAACTTTTCCTTTTGTTATTGCTGCCAATTACCGTCATGCTCTCTTGG
>CAYOOG010000072.1:0-11980 GCA_964405515.1 uncultured Alphaproteobacteria bacterium
GGGCCTCTCCAAGGGCAAGGGCGGCTCGATGCACATGTTCGACCCGGAGAACGGCTTTTACGGCGGCCACGGCATTGTCGCCGCCCAGGTGCCCATCGGCACCGGGCTGGGTTTCGCCCATAACTACAAACAAGACGGCGGGGTCAGCGTTACCTTTTTCGGCGACGGCGCGGCCAACCAGGGCCAAGTCTACGAGGCCTTTAACATGGCCGAGCTATGGCGCCTGCCGGTGATCTACGTTGTCGAGAATAATCAGTACGCCATGGGCACGGCGGTCAAACGTGCGTCCGCCGAGACCCACCTGCACAAGCGCGGCACAAGCTTCAATATACCGGGCCGCGAGGTCGATGGCATGGACGTGGTTGCCGTGCGGGATGCCGTGGCGGATGGCCTGACGTGGTGCCGTGAAGGCAAGGGGCCGATCCTGCTGGAAATGAACACCTATCGCTATCGTGGCCACTCCATGTCTGACCCGGCCAAGTACCGCAGCCGCGAGGAAGTGCAGGAGGTTCGGGCCAAGAGCGATCCCATCGACCAGTTGCGGCTCAAGTTATTGAAACTGAAGGGCGTGACCGAGGCGAGGCTCAAGGAAATCGACGGCGAAGTGCGCGAGGTCGTGGCCGAGGCCGCGGCCTTTGCTGAATCGGCACCCGAGCCCGAGGCGGCTGAGCTTTATACCGAGGTGCTGTCGTGAGCTTGCCTGCCAAGACAGCGGACCGGGAAGGGCGCAACCATGCCCGCTGAGATTCTCATGCCCGCCCTCTCGCCGACCATGACCGAGGGCAGTCTGGTCAAGTGGCTGATTGCCGAGGGCGGTACGGTGCGGGCCGGCGACCCCGTAGCCGAGATCGAGACCGACAAGGCGACCATGGAAATCGAGGCCGTGGACGACGGCACGCTCGGGCGCATTCTGGTGGCAGAGGGAACGGAAGCCGTCGCCGTTAACACGCCGATCGCGCTCGTTCTGATGGAGGGCGAGGAGGTATCCTCCCTGGATGCCGCGCCTCAGTCTGCACCCACACCCGTGGCCGCCGCCGCACCGGAAATTCCGGCCGCACCCGTCACTGAGGCTCCGGCTGCCCCTCCGGCGGATGAAATTCCTGCGGGTACGGCCATGGTCGAGACCACCGTGCGCGAAGCCTTGCGCGATGCCATGGCCGAAGAAATGCGCCGCGACGAGAACGTTTTCCTGATGGGCGAGGAAGTGGCCGAATACCAGGGCGCCTACAAGGTCAGCCAAGGCCTGCTGGAAGAGTTCAGTGGCAAGCGGGTGATCGACACGCCGATCACCGAGCACGGTTTTGCCGGGTTGGGTGTCGGCGCGGCCTTCGGTGGCCTCAGGCCCATCATTGAATTCATGACTTTCAACTTCGCCATGCAGGCCATCGACCAGATCGTCAATTCCGCCGCCAAGACGCTCTACATGTCCGGCGGCAGGGTGTCATGCCCCATTGTCTTCAGAGGCGCCAACGGCGCCGCCTCGCGTGTCGCCGCCCAGCATTCCCAGTGCTACGCCAGTTGGTACGCCCATTGCCCGGGTTTGAAAGTGATCGCGCCCTATTCGGCGGCGGATGCCAAAGGCCTGTTGAAGTCAGCCATCCGCGACCCCAACCCCGTGGTGTTTCTGGAAAACGAGTTGCTCTACGGCACCAGCTTCGAGGTGCCGGAGGACGGCGATCACGTGGTGCCCATTGGCCGGGCGCGAGTGGCCCGGGACGGCGGCGACGTGACCATCGTTGCCTTCTCGATCATGGTCGGCAAGGCCCTGGAAGCCGCCGAGGGCTTATCGGCGCAAGGCATCGAGGCCGAGGTGATCGACCTGCGCACCATCCGGCCCCTCGATATGGAAACTGTTCTCGCCTCGGTCGCCAAGACCAACCGTTTGGTCACGGTGGAGGAGGGCTGGTCGGCCATGGGCGTCGGTGCGGAATTGTCGGCGCGGCTCATGGAAGAGGGCTTCGATTATCTGGACGCGCCGGTGACACGGGTGGCCGGCAAGGACGTGCCCATGCCCTACGCCGCCAATCTTGAACGCCTCGCCCTGCCGCAGGTCGAGGATATCTCAGCGGCGGCCCGGGCCGTCTGTTATCGGGACTAGAGCCTTTTCCGGCCAACTGAAAGCAATTTGATGGGAGCACATCGGTTTTTCGGGAAGGAGCGTCGCGAAGCGCGATATGGTGTATCGGGCGAGCGCCGCAACGCATCCGAGGGGCCGAGTTGCCCCACCGAAGGCCGGGTTTCTTTACGCCGTGGTTGCGTTGCGTTCCTTATCCGATGCCCCACATCGCAAGGCGAAACGCGCCTTGCCACGGCGCAAACTAACTCCGGTCAAATGATTTCAGTTGGCCGGAAAGGGCTCTAACCATGCCGATCACAATCACCATGCCGGCGCTGTCGCCGACTATGACCGAGGGCAACCTGGTCCGCTGGCTGGTCAAGGAGGGCGATAAGGTGTCCGCCGGTGATCTTCTGGCCGAGATCGAAACCGACAAGGCGACCATGGAAATGGAGTGCATCGACGACGGCACCGTCGGCAAGATTTTGATCGCCGAGGGCACCGAGGAAATTGCCGTCAATACGCCCCTGGCGGTGCTGCTGGCTGAAGGCGAGGACGCCTCGGTTTTGGAAGGCATGGCGGTGGAAGCGCCGCCACCACCACCCGCGGCCACCGCTCCCGAGCCTGTCGCTGCGTCTGCGCCTGCTGCACCAACACCTTCGGTAGCGCCCGCACCTGCACCCCAGGCGACGGGCACCGCCCGCGTGGCTGCAAGCCCCTTGGCCCGGCGCTTGGCCGAGCAGGCGGGGATCGATCTGACGGCGCTGGCGGGCAGTGGCCCCCGGGGCCGCATCGTCAAACGCGACGTCGAACAGGCCATTTCCAGCGGAGGTGCCGGTGGCGCACCCGCCGCGCCCGCGACGCCTGAGACAACCATGCCCGTGCCGGTGGCCGGTGCCCCGGGGGCCTTTACCGACGTGCGTATCGACCTCATGCGCAAGACCGTCGCCCTGCGCCTGACGGAATCGAAACAGAACGTGCCGCATTTCTATATCAACGTGGATTGCCGCATCGACCGGCTGCTGGCCATGCGCAAGGAGCTGAACGCCAAATCACCCGAGGGCGAGGACGCCTTCAAGGTCAGCGTCAACGACTTTGTCATCCGCGCCATGGCCCTGGCGCTCAAGAAAGTGCCCGAGGCCAATGCCGCCTGGGTGGAGACGGCCATCCGCCGATTTGAAAGCGCCGATATTGCTGTTGCCGTGGCCGTGGAAGGCGGGCTCATCACGCCGGTTATTCGCGGCGCCGACCACAAAGGCTTGGCGGAAATCTCCAACGAAATGCAGCATCTGGCGGCGCGGGCGCGGGAGAAAAAGCTCCTGCCGGAAGATTACGAGGGCGGAACGTTTTCGGTGTCCAACCTCGGCATGTACGGCGTGCGCGACTTCAGCGCCATCATCAACCCGCCCCAGGCGGGCATCCTGGCTGTTGGCGCGGGCGAGCAACGCCCGGTGGTAGACGATGGGGCGCTCGGGATCGCCACGGTCATGACCTGTACGCTGTCCTGTGATCACCGGGTTATCGACGGCGCGCTCGGTGCCGAGCTTCTTGCCGCCTTCAAGGGTTTCATCGAAGACCCCCTGACCATGATGCTGTAAGGGCAAGCAATGGCTGAAAGCACATATGATCTTGTTGTAGTGGGCGGCGGCCCGGGGGGCTACGTGGCGGCGATCCGGGGCGCGCAGTTGGGTCTCAAAGTGGCCCTCGTGGAGCGTGAGCATCTCGGCGGTATCTGCCTCAATTGGGGCTGCATCCCGACCAAGGCGCTGTTGCGTACCTCGGAGATCTATCATCTCATGGGCCGGGCAGGGGACTTCGGCCTCAGCGCCAAGGACATTGGCTTCGACATGGCCAAAATTGTCGAGCGTAGCCGGGGCGTCGCCGGGCGCCTGTCGGCGGGCATCGGCCACCTGCTGAAAAAGAACAAGGTCACGGTGATCGAGGGCACGGCCAAGCTGGCCGGGCCGGACAAGGTCGCAGTCAGCAAGGACGGCGAGGCGGTGGCGGATCTCGTTGCCAAGAATATCATTCTCGCCACCGGGGCCCGGGCGCGCACATTGCCCGGCCTGGAACCCGATGGTGAGCGTATCTGGACCTACAAAGAGGCGTTGGTGCCGAGCGAATGCCCGAAGTCGCTGCTGGTCGTGGGCTCTGGTGCGATCGGCATGGAGTTTGCCAGTTTTTACAATGACTTGGGGGCCGAAGTTACAGTAGTGGAAGTGCTCGACCGGGTGCTGCCCCAGGAAGACGAGGAGATCTCCGCCCTGGCCCTGAAGGCGTTCGAGGCGCAAGGCATGACCGTTCACACCGGCGCCAAAGTGGCGGAATTAAAGGCCTCCAAGAAATCGGTCGCGGCTGTCGTGGAAACATCGGACGGTAATGCGCAAAAAATGAAGGTTGATCGTACAATTTTGGCCGTTGGCATTACCGGCAATGTCGAGGGCCTGGGTCTGGAGGAAGTGGGCGTCAAAGTCGATCGCGGCCATGTGGTGGTCAACGAATGGGCCGAAACCGCCGTCGCCGGGATTTACGCCATCGGTGATATGGCCGGCCCGCCCTGGCTGGCCCACAAGGCGAGCCACGAGGGCATCATCGCGGTGGAGCGCATGGCCGGCGTTCAGGACCTGCACCCCCTGGATATGGGCCGCATCGCCGCCTGCACCTATTGCCGGCCCCAGGTCGCCAGCGTCGGAATGTCCGAAGCCGCGGCCAAGGCCGCCGGGCACGAGGTCAAGGTCGGGCGCTTTCCCTATATGGGCAACGGCAAGGCCATCGCCTTGGGCGAGGACCAGGGTCTGATCAAGACCGTATTCGACGCCAAAACCGGGGCGCTTCTGGGCGCTCACATGATCGGCGCCGAGGTCACCGAGCTTATCCAGGGCTTTGCCATCGCCCAGGGGCTTGAGACCACCGAGGCCGAACTCATGCACACGGTCTTCCCCCATCCCACGCTGTCGGAGATGATGCACGAATCCGTGCTTGACGCCTTCGGCCGGGCCATTCATTTCTAGGGGGCAATTTCCAAGGCTGCGGAAACTCAAAGGCGAACCATTGAGCAAGATCGAGAACATCCAGCCCGAGGACAAGCCTCAGCGCAAGCCGCCGTGGATCCGCGCCAAGGCGCCGACCTCCAGGGAATACCGCGAGACCCGCGACCTCATGCGCGAGTTGCGCCTCAATACCGTGTGCGAGGAGGCGGCGTGCCCCAACATCGGCGAGTGCTGGGCGATCCGCCACGTCACGGTGATGATCCTGGGCGACACCTGCACCCGCGCCTGCGCCTTCTGCAATATCAAGACCGGCGCGCCGCCGCCCGTCGACCCACAAGAGCCGGACAACGTGGCCATCGCCGTGGGCAAATCGGGCCTCAATCACGTGGTCATTACCTCCGTCGATCGTGACGATCTGGCGGACGGCGGCGCCAGCCAGTTCGTCAAGGTCATCGGGCGCCTGCGCGAGACCGCACCGGACACCACCATCGAAGTGCTAACACCGGATTTCCTGCGCAAGGGCGAGGCCTGGGCGGCGGTGGTCGAGGCGAAGCCCGACGTTTACAACCACAATCTGGAAACCGTGCCGCGGCTTTACGCCACCATCCGGCCCGGCGCGCGTTACTTTAATTCCCTGCGCCTGCTCGACGATGTGAAAAAGCAGGACCCCACCATGTTCACCAAGTCGGGAATCATGGTCGGTCTGGGCGAGGAAAAAGCCGAGGTTTATCAGGTCATGGACGATTTGCACTCGGCGGGCGTCGACTTCATTACCATCGGGCAGTATCTGCGCCCGACGCCGCGCCACGCGCCGGTCGACCGCTTTGTCACGCCGGAGGAATTCCAGGCTTACGAAGACATGGCCTACGGCAAGGGTTTCTTGATGGTCTCGGCCTCGCCGCTCACGCGATCTTCCCATCATGCGGGCGAGGACTTCGCCAAGCTGCGCGCTGCCCGCGCCGCGCAATTGAAAAAGTAAGTGCCTCACCACGCTGAAAAGCGCGTTCTGCCCTACGCGCCGGAGGACATGTTCGATCTGGTGGCGCGGGTCGAGGATTACCCAAAATTTCTGCCCTGGTGTATTGCGACCCGTGTGCGCAAGCGCGAGGAGCACGGCTTCGACGCCGACATGACCATCGGTTTCAAGGTCTTTCGTGAAAGCTTCACCAGCCGCGTCGACCTTGATCGGCCGAACACCATCAGGGTCAGCTACAAGTATGGGCCGTTCCGGAACCTCTCCAACCATTGGGAGTTTATCGCTAACGAGGACGGCACCACGACCGTCGACTTTGAAGTAGACTTCCAGTTCCGCAACCACTTTTTCGAGCGCCTCATCGGCGGCGTCTTTACGGAAGCCGTGCACCGCATGGTCTCGGGCTTCGAGAAACGAGCGGCGAAGGTGTGTAAGAAAGTCGAGCCGAAAACCTAAAGCGCGATCACTTCCAGCAACAGATTCAGCGCCGCTTCGATGGTGACCGAGCGCACCACCTCGCGCCCGAGTTTGCCGAAGTGGTGTTTCTTGTGGACCGTCTTGCCGTTCTTGTGCGCCGCCATGTGAACAAGGCCCACGGGTTTGTCATCCGTGCCGCCGTCCGGCCCGGCAACGCCGGTGACGGCTACGGTTATGTCGGCGCCCGAATGGGCCTGGGCGCCCTCGGCCATGGCGCGCGCGACCGGCTCGCTGACCGCGCCGTGCTCGGCTAGCAGGTCTTCGGCAACGCCGAGCATCTTCGCCTTGGCGCGGTTGGAATAGGTGACGTAGCCGGCCTCAATCACATCGGACGCCCCGGCGATTTCGGTCAACACCCCGGAGATCAACCCGCCGGTGCAGGATTCCGCCGTGGCGATGGTCAGCCCGGCGGCGCGGGCTTTCTCCAGAACTTCTTCCGCTTTTGCTTTGATATTGTCGCTATACATTATGTCCCCCACCAATTGACCAGCACCGCAAAGGGGATGATGGCGTAGAGCGCCGCGAGTACATCGTCGAGCATGACGCCGAAGCCGCCCTTGATCTTTTGGTCGGCCCAGTTGACCGGCCAGGGTTTCAAAATATCCATGGCGCGGAACAACAGGAATCCCACGATATATAAAACCAATCCCGGCGGCACGAAACACAGCACCAGCAATTGCCCGGCCACCTCGTCGATGACAATCACCCCGGCGTCGTCCTCGCCGCTTTGTTTGCCCATGACATGCGCGGCCCAGCAGCCCACGGCGAAAATCACCAGCGCGGCGGCGAGCACGGCCCATGGCCCGCCCGCGCTTTGCAGTGCCCAAGCCAGGGGCAGGGCGGCCAGCGACCCCCAGGTGCCCGGTGCAATCGGCAGCAGGCCACAGCCGAACCAGGTGCCGAGCAGCGTCGCGGGCTGGCCCATTCGGCAGCCCTCGGGCAGGGGCGTGAAAGCGATCATGACGGGCTAACCGTGGCGAGCGCCTGGGCGGCGATGCCTTCGCCGCGCCCGGTGAAACCGAGGCGTTCGGTTGTCGTCGCCTTTACGCTGACGCGGCCCGGCTCAACGCCCGCGATCTCGGCAATACGCGCCACCATGGCGTTGCGGTGGGGGCCGACCCTGGGCGCTTCGGCAATGATTGTTATGTCCAGATGGACGATGCGCCCCCCGGCCTCGCGCACCAGCTCGGCGGCGCGGGCAAGGAAGATATGCGACGGTGCGCCCTTCCACTGATCGTCGTCCGGCGGGAAGTGGTCGCCGATGTCACCGGCGCCAATGGCGCCCAAAAGCGCATCGGTTGCCGCGTGGAGCGCGACGTCGGCGTCGGAATGGCCGGCAAGGCCCTGGTCGTGGGGCAGGTCAACGCCGCAAAGCGTCACCTGATCGCCGGGGCCAAAGCGGTGCACGTCGTAGCCGCTGCCGACCCGGGTTTCGCCGCCACCAGCGCCCATGAGCCGCGCCGCGCGGGCCATGTCGTCCGGTCCCGTGACCTTGATGTTGTCCTCGCTGCCCGCGACCAGGCGCACATCGAGCCCGGCCCGTTCGGCCACGGCGGCGTCGTCGGTCAGCTCCAGGCCTTCCGCCTTGCGGTGGGCGTTTAATATCTTGTCGAAATGGAAGCCTTGGGGTGTCTGCGCCCGCCACAGCCCGGCCCGGTTCACGGTCTCTGCCACCGCGCCATCGCTGTTGTCGCGCTTCAGTGTGTCGCTCACGGCGAGCGCGGGCGTGGCCGCCGGGGCATCACTGAGCGCATCCAATACCCGGTCGATGAGGCCCGCGTCCACCAGAGGCCGGGCGCCGTCGTGGATCAGCACGAATTCCGGCGCGGCGCTGACCAGGCTTTCAAGCCCCAGGCGTACGGAATCCTGGCGGGTCGGGCCGCCTTCGGCCGGGTCCAGCAGCGCCAGCCCGTTGCTGGCTTGGTCAAAAAGTGCCCGGTCGTCGGCGTGGATTACAGCCGTTGCCAGTTCCACCCGGGGATGCTCGGTGAAACAGGCGAGCGTGTGGCGCAGCAGGGGCGCGCCAACCAAATCCTGATACTGCTTGGGCAGGGGGCCGCCAAGGCGGTGGCCCCGTCCGGCGGCGACAATGAGAGCGGCAACGGTCATCTAATTCCAATCGGTTCAATTTTTTCCAAGGTAATCGTAGGCGAAAGCCTTGCCAAGCGCGAAGCTCGGGGGTTTCGACGGGGGCCTTGCCCTCATAGGGGCCTTGGCCTAGTATGCCCACAAATTGAGCAGTCGTATATTTTGCCCAAAAAATAGCCGTTAGCACCATGACCTTGTCCATCGGGCCGGTGGCCCTAAGCGATCCCGTGATCTTGGCGCCCATGTCGGGCGTCACCGATCTGCCGTTTCGCCGCCTTGTGAAGGGCCAGGGGGCCGGGCTCGTGGTCTCGGAAATGATCGCCAGCCACGCCATGATTCATCAGAGCCGGCGGTCGCTGAAAATGGCCACCAATTGCGCCGAGGAATTCCCCATGGCCGTGCAACTGGCGGGCTGTGAGCCGGAGGTCATGGCCGAGGCCGCGCGGCTCAACGCCGACCGGGGCGCCGCCATAATCGATATCAACATGGGTTGCCCGGTGAAAAAGGTCGTGAACGGCCACGCCGGGTCCGCCCTGATGAAGGATTTGCCCAAGGCGGCGGCTCTTCTCCAGGCCACGGTGAAGGCCGTCGACTTGCCGGTCACCCTGAAGATGCGCACGGGCTGGGACGAGAAAAACCGCAATGCGCCGGAGTTGGCCCGTATCGCGCAGCAGTCAGGAATTCAGATGATTACCGTGCATGGCCGTACCCGTTGCCAGAGCTATCGCGGCCACGCCGATTGGAATTTCATTGCCGAGGTCAAGGCGGCCGTGAGTATCCCCGTGGTGGCCAACGGTGACGTCAACACCCTGGACGACGCAGCGGCTATCCTTGAAGCCTCGGGCGCCGATGGCGTGATGGTTGGGCGCGGCGCCATGGGACGGCCCTGGTTTCTTGGCCAGGTGGCGCATTTCCTCAAGACCGGAGAACGGCTGCCCGATCCGCCTCTGGCCGAACAGATGAACGTTTTGCTCACCCATTACGAGGACATGCTGGAGCACTACGGCACTCGGATCGGGGTCAAGAACGCCCGCAAGCATCTTGGTTGGTATTCGCGGGGCTTGAGGGATTCCGCGCGCTTCCGGGCTGCGGTCAACCATATGGACGACCCGGCGGACGTCAAACGGTCGATCCGCGAGTTTTTTGGGGCAAATCTGGAGGAGGCCGCCTGATGCCTGGTCAAAGCGCTGCCAAGGTACGCCGGCCACGGATTTTCGAGGACACCCATGCCCTCCTGAACGCCTTGCCGGACCCCATTCTGGTCGTTGACGCCGTGCAGAATATTTGTTTTGCAAATTCCGCCGCCGAGCAGTTCTTCGACATGGGCTCGGCCATGCTTTGCCGCCACACCCTGGCTGATCTGCTGCCTTTTGGCAGCCCGTTGATCACGCTGTGCGAACAGGCGCTGGCCGAGAGCCAGAATGTCTCGGAATACGGCGTTGATCTGGGCACGCCGAGAAGTCACCAGCGGGTCGTGGATATCATGGTCTCGCTCATTCCCGAGGCCGGCGGCTACGCGCTGATCAAACTCCAGCAGCGGGCCATTGCCGACAAGATGAACCGCTTGCTCACCCACCGTGGCGCCGCCCGGTCGGTGGCCGGAATGGCCGCCGTGCTGGCCCACGAAATAAAGAATCCCTTGTCGGGGATCCGCGGTTCGGCGCAATTGCTGGAGGAAAACGCCAGCGTTGATGACCGGCCGCTCACACAGCTGATATGTGACGAAACCGACAGGATCTGTGACCTTGTGGACCGCATGGAGGTGTTCGCGGAGCATAGGCGTTTGAACCGCGAGCCGGTGAACATCCATCAGGTTCTTGAGCACGTGCGCCAACTGGCCGAGGCCGGATTTGCGCGCCGCGTGCGTTTTGAAGAAGACTATGATCCTTCCTTGCCCCGGGTTCTCGGCAATCGGGACCAGTTGATTCAGGTTCTCCTGAACTTGGTCAAGAATGCCGCCGAGGCGGTGGAAGAGCCTGCGGGGTTGATCGTCTTGAGCACCGCCTTCAGGCACGGTGTGCGCTTGGCCGTGCCGGGCAGCCAAGAGAAGGTCGGTTTGCCCATCGAGGTCGTGGTCAGCGACAACGGTTCGGGCGTGGCCGAGGACATAAGGCCCTACCTGTATGAGCCCTTCGTCAGCACCAAGGAAACCGGCAGCGGCTTGGGCCTGGCGATGGTAGCGAAGATTGTCGGCGACCATGGCGGCGTTATCGAATGCGATTCCGAGCCTGGCCAGACCAGTTTCCGCATCCTTCTCCCCGTCGCCGGGGATCTAGCGGCGCTCGATGAAGCCGCGCCAATGGAGAAAAGCTGATGCCCAGCGGTACAATTCTCGTCGCCGATGACGACCAGGGCATCCGCACCGTTGTCGACTGGGCCTTGGGGCGCATCGGTTATCAGGTCCGCTGCACTGGCAATGCCGCCACCCTGTGGCGCTGGGTATCGGACGGCGAGGGGGATATCGTTATCGCCGATGTGGTGATGCCGGACGGCAACGGTCTCGATCTGTTGCCGAAGATCAAGAAGCTGCGTCCGGACCTGCCCATCATCATCATGAGCGCCCAGAATACCCTGATGACCGCCGTTCGGGCCACCGAACGGGGGGCTTTTGAGTATTTGCCAAAACCCTTCGATATCAACGAATTAACAACGATTGTTCACAATGCGCTTGAGGCCCGGGCCCGGGGCCTCAAGGAAGTGGTTGAGGACAACGGCCAGGAAGGAGAGGAGGGCGAGCAGATGCCCCTGATCGGCCGCTCTCCGGCCATGCAGGATGTCTATCGGGTACTGGCCCGGCTCATGGGCACTGACTTGACGGTCATGATCGCCGGGGAGTCCGGCACCGGTAAGGAACTGGTGGCGCGCGCCTTGCACGACTACGGCAATCGCCGCAATGGCCCCTTCGTTGCCATAAACATGGCCGCCATCCCCCGGGAACTCATTGAAAGTGAGCTCTTCGGCCACGAAAAGGGCGCCTTCACCGGGGCCATGACCAGCAGCATGGGCCGCTTCCAACAGGCCGACGGCGGTACGCTGTTCTTGGACGAAATCGGCGATATGCCCATGGAGGCGCAAACCCGCCTGTTGAGGGTGTTGCAACAGGGTGAATACACCACCGTGGGCGGCCGCACGCCGATCCGCACGGACGTGCGGATTATTGCCGCCACCAACCGCGATTTGCGCCAATTGATTAATCAGGGCCTGTTTCGCGAGGACCTGTTTTACCGCCTCAACGTCGTACCCATGCGGCTGCCGCCCTTGCGCGAGCGCACCGAGGATATTGACGATCTGGTTGCGCATTTCCTGGATATAGCCGCCGCCGAGGGCCTTCCCAACAAGACACTGGATCCCGCGGCTTTGGTGCTTCTCAAGAGTTATTCCTGGCCGGGCAATGTG
>CAYOOG010000073.1:0-8055 GCA_964405515.1 uncultured Alphaproteobacteria bacterium
TCTGGGTGATGGGCATTTGGTGCGTGCAGACGATTCCAGCGGCGCCGAGATTAGAGTCGGAGGTTGATGGTGCGCTGGTTCATTAATTTTCTGATGTTTGGCGCCCTGCTTTCAGGCGCAGCCCGGGCGGCGGAGGACAGCCTGCAGGCGCCGGAATTGGCGGCGGCTGTGGCGCGCGGTGCGCTGCCGCCCCTTCGGGCGCGACTGCCCGCGACGCCCTCCGTTGTGCGCCTAGACAAGCCCGGCCAAACAGCCGGACGCTACGGCGGCTCGCTCAGCATGCTCATCGGCAAGGCAAGGGACGTCAGGCTTTTGGTTGTCTACGGTTACGCGCGGCTCATGGGCTATAACCGCCGATTCGAGCTCAAGCCCGACATTTTGAAATCGGTCGATGTCGTCGAGAGCCGGATATTCACCATGAGGCTGCGCACCGGCCACCGCTGGTCCGACGGCAAGCCCTTTACGACCGAGGACTTCCGTTACTACTGGGAAGACGTGGCCAACAACAAGGAACTCTCGCCCCAGGGCCCGCCGCGCATGTTGCTGGTGGACGGTGTCCCGCCCAAGGTGGAAATCTTGGACAAGGTCACGGTGCGTTACACCTGGCCAACGCCCAATCCGGTTTTTCTGCACAGTCTGGCGCGCGCGCGGCCGCTGTTTTTGTACCGCCCGGCCCATTACCTGAGGCGTTTTCACGCCAGCTACGGCGACCCGGTTGAAATAGCAAGCGCCGTGGATCAGGCCGGAGTACGCGGCTGGGCGCCCCTGCACAATCGGCTGGATAATCTTTACAAGTTCGACAATGTGAACCTGCCGACCCTGCAGCCTTGGGTTAACACAACAACGCCTCCGGCGACGCGCTTTGTCGCTAAGCGCAATCCGTTTTTTCACCGCGTGGATATAAAGGGCCGGCAATTACCCTATATCGACGAGGTTGTGCTCAATCTGGCGTCATCGGGCCTGATCGCGGCCAAGTCCGGCGCCGGTGAAGTGGACATCCAGGCCCGGGGCCTTAGCTTCAAGGATTTCACCTTCCTCAAACAGGGAGAGAAAATAAACCACTACCGCACCAATCTTTGGCGCGGCGCCAGCGGCGCTCACTTTGCGTTGTTTCCAAATCTCAATGTCAATGATGCTGTTTGGCGGGAGTTGTTGCGTGATGTGCGGTTCCGACGCGCGCTTTCGCTCGGCATCGACCGCGAGATCATCAATCAGTCGCTCTACTTCGGCCTCGCGCGAACCAGCAACAATACGGTGCTGCCGGAAAGCCAACTCTACCGCGAGGACTATCGTACCCTGTGGGCGGAGTACGACCCGGCGATGGCAAACAAGCTCTTGGACGAATTGGGTCTGGAGCGGTCCCGGCGTGGAGCATTGCGGCGTTTGCCCGACGGCCGCAAGGCTGAAATCATTGTCGAGACCGCGGGCGAGGATCCGGAACAGGCCGACGTGCTGGAGCTGATTGAAGAGACCTGGCGCGAGATTGGTATCAAACTTTACATCAAGCCCTTGCAACGGGAGGTCCTGCGCAACCGGGTCTACGCCGGAGAAACCCTGATGGCGGTTTGGACCGGTTGGCAAAACGGTGTGGCGGCGCCGGGCATGAGCCCCGCACGGCTGGCGCCCACGGTCCAGGATGCATTCATGTGGCCGAAGTGGGGACAATACTACGAGACCAGCGGCCAAAATGGCGAGCCTGTCGACCTGCCTGAAGCCGCGCTCCTGCTGGAGAATGCCGAGGCCTGGCTGAGAGCCGGCGACCGACAGGCCCGCGCCACCATTTGGCATCGCATGCTGCAAATTCACGCGGAACAGCAATTCACTATCGGCGTCATCAACGGTGTCCCCCAGCCGGTGATTGTCCGCGACAGCCTGAGAAACGTTCCAGAGGACGCGATCTTTGGCTGGGACCCCGGCGCGCAACTGGGCATTTATCAGCCGGACATTTTCTGGTTCGACGTGACCGGCGGCGAGGGCGATAGCGCGCCATGATTAACTTTATCGCCCGGCGTATTTTGATGATGGTGCCGACGCTGTTGGCCATCAGCATTTTGACCTTCATCATCATTCAGTTACCGGAAGGGGATTACCTGACCAACCAGATCGCCGAGCTGCGCGCCCAAGGCGAAGCGGCGAGCCTGGAAAAGATAGATTTTCTACGTGCCCAATACGGTTTGGACAAACCCATGTGGCAGCAATACGCCATCTGGGTTGGCATCTGGCCGGGCGAGGCGGGGTTTGCCGGGCTGCTGCAGGGCGATCTTGGCTGGTCGTTCGAATACAATTTACCGGTGGCGGATGTGATCGGCGATCGGCTATGGCTGACCTTCCTGGTTTCCTTCACGACCATCATCTTTACTTGGGCAGTTTCTTTTCCCATTGGAATCTATTCGGCCACCCACCAGTACAGTACCGGCGACCACGTCCTGACATTCTTCGGTTTTCTCGGGCTGGCCACGCCGAATTTCTTGTTGGCCCTGGTGATGTTGTATTTCGCCAACGTCTGGTTCGGCACCAGCATCGGCGGATTGATGGCGCCGGAGTATCTCGATCAGGACTGGTCCTGGGGTAAGTTTGTTTCGGTGCTTGCGCACTTGTGGATTCCGGTCATCGTTATCGGTACGTCGGGCACCGCGGGAATGATCCGCCGGCTGCGGTCCAATCTGCTGGACGAATTGCAAAAGCAATACGTGGTCACCGCGCGCGCCAAGGGCATGTCGGATCTGCGGGCGCTCATAAAGTATCCCTTGCGCATGGCGCTCAACCCTTTCATTGCCGACATCGGAAATCTATTGCCGCAAGTCATTTCCGGGGCCGCCGTTGTTTCCGTCGTGCTTTCGCTGCCGACCACCGGGCCGATGCTTCTCTCCGCCTTGCAATCACAGGACCAGTATCTGGCGGGATCGTTCCTCATAGCCTTGGCGCTCTTGACCGTGATCGGCGTTCTTTTGTCCGATCTGGCGCTGGCCGTGCTGGACCCACGCATCCGCCTCGGCCAGGGGCTGGAGAAATAGGCCATGGCCGGTAACACACCCGAGCATTTCGTGAGCGCCGAGCCTTTCGAGGCCGAGGAAAGCGCGGCAATGACACCGTCGCAGGAACGCTTCTTTGCCGCCTCGCAATGGCGCCTGATGTGGTGGAAATTTCGGCGTCACAAGTTGGCCGTGGCCTCGGCGTTTGTGCTCCTGCTGTTTTACCTGTCCACTTTGTTTTCGGAAATCGTCGCGCCTTACGGCTTGCACAGCCGCGACGCCGGCCACATTTACGCCCCGCCCCAGGCGCTGCACCTGTTTCACGAGGGAGAATTCATCGGGCCCTTTGTCTATGGCTACGACTACCGCCTGGACATGGAATACCTGAAACGCATCTACACGCCGAACAAGGCAAAGGTTCAGCCCCTGCGCTTTTTCTGTAGCGGAGACGAGTACCGTTTTTGGGGTTTGGCCGAGGGCCGGACGCATTTGTTCTGCCCGGCAAAGGACGGTACGGCGTTTCTGTTTGGCTCCGACCGGTTTGGCCGCGATATGCTGTCGCGGATTCTTTACGGCGCGCGCATTTCTTTGACCATCGGTTTGTTTGGCGTCGCCCTGTCGCTGAGCCTTGGCGTTGTCATAGGCGGCATGGCCGGATACTACGGCGGTTGGATCGACAACGTCGTGCAACGGATCATCGAGGTCATCCGCTCTTTCCCCGAACTGCCGCTTTGGATGGCGCTGTCGGCGGCCCTTCCCATTACCTGGAGTCCCATTGTCATTTACTTCGGCATTACGATTATTTTGGGACTGCTGGATTGGACCGGGCTGGCGCGGTCAGTGCGCTCAAAGTTCCTAGCGTTGCGCGAGGAAGATTTCGTCACCGCCGCGCAGTTGATGGGCGCCAGCCCGGCCCGGGTTATCGGCCGCCACATGCTGCCGAGCTTCGCCAGTCACATTATCGCCTCGGCAACGCTTTCGGTACCGGCGATGATTTTGGGCGAGACGGCGCTATCCTTTTTGGGGTTGGGCCTGCGGCCGCCGGTCACCAGTTGGGGCGTTCTCTTGAACGAGGCGCAAAACATCAACGTGGTAGCGCTTTATCCCTGGCTCATGCTGCCGGTGGTGCCGGTGATCATCGTTGTGCTGGCTTTCAACTTCCTGGGCGACGGTCTGCGCGACGCCGCCGACCCCTATTCATAAATTCACGCCAGCTTTCGCAGCCACAGGCTCGACTCCGGCGCGCCATCGACCAGAGGCAGTTCACCAATAACACCCGACTCTAATGTCTCCACCATATGACCAACAACATAGTTGCTGGCAAACAGCACTTGCCAATCGGGACTATCGAGCAACGTCGCCACGGCGCTCTGTTCATTGTACTTGCGCCAGGCCCAGTCCGCTGGATAGTCGCCGGGCAGAAAGATATCGTGGAAATGAACCAGCGCGCCAAGGGCCAGTCCCGGCAGTACATTATTCAATATGAAATCCACGTCGCTGCCGGGTGTTAGAACGTGGCTTGAGTCGACAAACAAAATGTCGCCGGGCGCCAGCAATCTGAACGTCGTCGGGTCGGTATCCTGGACCTTCTTGCGGCAACGCGTAAGCGGCAGTCCGTCGAGAGTCGCCCGGGGCTCCGGATCGATGCAGGTGATTTCGGTTGCCAGTCCGCCGTCGGCCACGGCGCGGGCGGCAAAGCGCGTCGAATGCCCGGCGCCGACTTCGATTATGCGCCGCGGCCTGTGCGCCCGCACAATGGCGTAATACGCGGCGGCATCGAGGCGGGGAAACCAGTCCTGCCCCCAACGCGGCGCCGGCGGCCTGTGCGGCTCTTCGCCAATGGCAAGCAGATCGTCCCGGTGGGAATTGATGATCGCGATGATGCGGGCAAAGTCCCCGCGCAAATTCTGGAAGTTAACCGTCATGTTGCCGCTCTAATCGCGCGGCGGATCACGGGGTAAGCACCATCCCTTCCTTGGCCACGACCGAGCCCGGCCGCGCCAGGGACAGTTCGCGCGCCACTTCGTCCATGAAGGCATCATTGTGGTCGGGATCATGGTGGAAGGCGACAAAGGTACCGCATTTTGCCTGATCACAAAGCCGCACCCCTTCCTGCCAGGTGGAATGGCCCCAGTCTTCCCGATCCAGATATTCCTCGTCCGTGTAGGTGGAATCGTAAATCACCATATCGGCGCCGTTGATCAGCCTCAGAATGTTCGCGTCGGGCCGGGCCGGGTCATGCTCGGTATCGGTGAGGTAGCAAATGGATTTTTCCTGAAACTCGATGCGATAGCCGGTCGCGCCGTTGGGGTGATTCAAGGGAATAGTGCGAATCACAACGCCATCCGCCGGTCTCAGCGTGTCGCCCGCCTGGAAATTGTGATAGCTCATATCGGCGTGGAAGATGTCGATGGGCACCGGGAACAATGGCGGAATCATCAACTGCTCGAGGGCTTTTTCCAGATTCCAATCACCCTTCAAGTGGCCCGCCCAAATGCGGAACGTGTTGTCACTGTTAAAGAAGGGCGAGAAAAAAGGAATCCCGGCAACATGGTCAAGGTGCGTATGAGTCAGGAACAGGTCCGCATCCAGAGTATCGGCTGTCTCCACCAGGTTCCCGAGCTCGCGGATACCGGTACCGGCGTCAAAGATCAGCAACCGGTCGCCACAGCGCACCTCGAGGCACGACGTATTGCCACCGTAGGCAACGGTTTCCGGACCGGCACAGGCGATGCTGCCGCGCACACCCCAGAAACGGACATAAAAGTCGTCGTCGGCCATGATTTCTCCCTAAACCTGCCCAAAATCCCGTGCCGTCATGGTCGGCTGGAAAATCTTAAGAAAAGGATAATCGCATAAATGACCACCCGTGCAAGGGCCCGCGATATATCATTTTGTCATATCGTAACCTTGGCGTGGCGCTAGTTCTCAAGGCACAAGCCGGTATCCCCCGGCGTCCGTGACCAAAAGCTCGGCGTTTGAGGGGTCGCGCTCGATCTTCTGGCGCAGGCGGTAGATGTGGGTCTCCAGCGTATGTGTTGTCACCCCGGCGTTGTAGCCCCAGACCTCGTTTAGCAACTGTTCGCGGGAAACCGGATTGGCCCCAGCCCGGTAAAGGTATTTTAGAATCGCCGTTTCTTTTTCGGTCAACCGCACTTTGTAGTCTTCGGCCTCGTCCAGTAGCAGCTTGCCGCTGGGCCGAAAGGTATAGCGCCCAATGGTAAAGACGGCGTCCTCGCTTTGCTCGTGTTGGCGCAGGTGAGCCCGCATACGGGCGGTCAACACCCCAAAGCGGAAGGGTTTGGTGACATAATCATTGGCGCCCGATTCCAGCCCCAGGATGGTGTCGGCCTCGCTGTCGGCGCCGGTCAGCATGATAATGGGCACCTTGACGCCGCTGCGCCGCATCACCCGGCAAACCTCGCGGCCGTCCATGTCGGGGAGCCCCACGTCCAGCAGAATCAAATCAAAATGATGGGTCTTGGCCTTTTCCACGGCCTCGGCCGCCGTCAGGGCCGGTACGGCCTCAAACTCCTCGCAGAGCTGTAATTGCTCGGCCAGGGACTGGTTCAGGGCTTCGTCGTCGTCGACTAGAAGTATGCGTTTTGCCGTGCTCATCTACTTGCCGCGCCATCACGAATCCCGCGGAAGCGGGGTGATTGGCGATACTGACCCCTCGGTCGGCGCACCGCAAGGGCCGGTTTCCTTGACCGGCGGCTTGGTTTCTCTGTTATGTTTGGCCGACGCCGGAAACCCGCGCCATACGGCAGTTTGAACCCATGACAGAGCCAGAATCCTATAACCGAACCGATATTCGGGCCCTGACAGCGGTCAGCCGGGCCGCTGGGGAACTGCGCCGTGGGCGCGCCGTGATCGTTCTGCCCGATGGCCAAGATGGCGACACCGGGGCCGGAGGCCCCCTTGTGGTGCGCGCCGCCGAGACCTTGAGTGACCAAGGCCTAGCGGAGTTCGTGGACTGGGGCAGCGGCCCGCCCGCCCTGGCCTTGACCCCGGAACGGGCTCAGGTTCTGGCCATGCCGCGCCCGGTGACGGCGGCGGTGCTGGTAACCGTGGCACAAGACTGGCGCGCCGATGCGGTACAAGCCCTGGCCGACCCCACGGCGGACCTTGGCCATCCCCTGCGCGGCCCCTTCGCCCGCGCCGCCGAGGCGCCCGGCAGATGCCACGAAGCGGCCCTCGCGCTTTGCAAGGCGGCGCAACTGTTGCCGGCGGCGCTGGCCGTGCCGGTACCCGAGGCCGCGGTAGGCGATGCCATAACGGAATGGGCGGCGGTTCACGATCTTTTGATCGTGGATACGGCGCAGATTGAAGCCCACCAGGCCCAGGACGGCGCCCTGACCGAGGTGGCGGCGGCGCGATTACCCCTTTCTGATGCTGCTGGTGCCGCTGACGATACAATCCATGCGACAATTCACGCTTTCCGGCCGGGCGACGGCGGCCCCGAACACTTGGCCATTGTCATCGGCGACCCTGCCCGCTCGGCGCCGGTACTGGCGCGCATCCATTCCGAATGCTTTACCGGCGACTTGCTGGGCTCCTTGCGCTGTGATTGCGGCCAGCAACTGCGCGGCGCCATCAGTGAGATCGAGGCCGCGGGTGGCGGCGTCCTGCTTTATCTGGCGCAGGAGGGCCGCGGCATTGGGCTGATCAATAAATTGCGCGCCTACGCCCTTCAGGACCAGGGCTTCGACACCGTGGAGGCAAATTTGCGTCTGGGCTTTGCCGCGGACGAACGGGTTTTCGTTCCGGCGGCAACGGTTTTGCGCGCCTTGGGCTTCGGGCAGGTGCGGCTGATGACCAACAACCCAGACAAGGTAACGGGCCTGGAGCTCTGCGGCTTGGAAGTTATCGAGCGGGTGCCCCACGCCTTTCCGGCCAATGATCACAACGCCTTCTATCTGTCGACCAAAGCGAATAAGGCTGGGCATTTACTGTAAAGAAGGCGTTGTGATCCATTTGAAATTTGGCGGCGTCCGCCGCCGGGCAACAACGCCTTCTACCTGTCGGCCAAAGCGAATAAGGCTGGGCATTTACTGTAAAGAAGGCGTTGTGATCCATTTGA
>CAYOOG010000073.1:8155-11765 GCA_964405515.1 uncultured Alphaproteobacteria bacterium
AATTTGGCGGCGTCCGCCGCCGGGCAACAACGCCCTTCCTGCCCTAACACGGCAAGATGTGCCGGGTGCGGCCCCGGACACCAGGCGCAAACACCCTGAAATCAGCCGTTTACCTTGTGGCCTAGGTTTTGCTTAACCATAAGAGGCGAAGAATATGCGCCGCTTATGAGGTCACGGACTAAATGACGATCCCCATCAACACCCCAAACGCGCCAGCCGTGGCGGCAACAACGGCAATCCAGAACAAGCCCCAGGGCGAAGGGGCGACAAGCGAGAGAGAGCCCGCCTTCGGCAAGGACGGCTTTAACTTCTTCGACCTATTGGACATCATCAATCCCCTGCAGCACATCCCGGTGATCTCCACCCTTTACCGCAAGCTGACCGGCGACGAGATCTCGCCGGCTTCGCGGCTGGCCGGGGGCGGTCTGTTCGGCGGCCCCATTGGCCTCGGCTACGCCATGATCAACAACATTGCCGACGATGCCACGGGCAAGGACCTGGGCGAGCACGCCATGGCGCTTTTCATGCCGGACAAGCCGGAGCAGGACGGCGACACCATGCTGGCCACCGCGGAACCCGCGACCAACCCCGAAGCGGACAAGGCGCTTGAGCAGCAGCCTCCGGCGCCGAGTGTCGCGGCCGCCGCGGCCACCGCTGCTTTTGCCGCCAAGGCCGAGGCCGGACAGCAGGCCCGCGCCGCCGCCGTCCGCGCCGGCGTTGCCCTGGGAGCAGGCATCGCGCCGGGAAAGATTCCGAGCCCGCCCGTCACCGCCAGCCCCACCGCTTTCAGCCCCAATGACGCTTTCACCGTCAACGAACGCCTGTTTAATTATCTCGCCCACCCCTTTCCGCTGGAGGCCGGCCGCGAGCAACAAGGGACCGAAAAGGATGACCGCGACGCCGATAAGGCGCGCGAGAAAGACCGGGACAAACGGGCCGCCGTCGAACCCCAGGCCAATCCGCTTGCTGCAAGTGATCCGTGGGCCGAAAGAACCGCCGCCTATCTTGCCGGTAATGCGGCACAGTTGACCGCGCTTAACGCGGCTTTCAAGACGCCCAACAAATAGAAATTCCTGGAAGGCTCCCACGCCCCCGGGGCCTGGGGAGCGGGAGGCGGTAGTTCGTCAAATAATTTGCTAAACTGTGCCGATGATTATTGAGGTCAAAGAAACCGGTGGGCCGGACCATTTGGGCCGCTTGACCTGGAACGGCCGCGAGGTGCCCTGCGCCCTGGGGCGGAGTGGCATCACGGCGAATAAGCGCGAAGGCGACGGGGCCACGCCCAAGGGCCTCTTTGCCTTGCGCCGTCTCTTGTACCGGCCCGACCGGCTGGAGCCGCCGCAAACCGGCCTTGCCGCTTCGCCGCTCACCCCCCTGGACGGCTGGTGCGACGACCCGGATGACGATCGCTACAACAAGCCCGTGCGCCTGCCCTACGGGGCGAGCCATGAATCCCTGTGGCGGGAGGATCAGCTATACGACCTGATTGTGGTGTTGGGCCATAACGACGACCCGGTCGAGGCGGGCCTGGGCAGCGCTATTTTCTTGCACGTGGCGGGTGAGACGGCGTCGGGAGAACTTACCGTCACCGAAGGCTGTGTTGCACTTAAGCGAGACGTTCTTCTTGATTTGCTGGCCGACTGCAACAAGAATGACGAAATTGCCGTCCTATAAGTACCCCTCGTTCGCAACCACTATAATTCTAAGGACATGATGGACACGACTGGTCTGACATTGATGGATCACATCCTCAGGTAGGAGCCCTATCTGGTTGCCTGGGTGATCTGGTTGGCGGTTATCAACAGCCTGAGCCTGCTGTTCGTGCTGCGCAGTTGGGAAGCGCGATTCGTGTTCCTGGCCTGGGTTATCAACGCCTTCTTGATGACCACGCTCTTTGACCTGTACGGTTTTACACGCATCTTGGGCCTGTCCCATGTGGTCGCCTGGAGCCTCTTGGTGGATTACCTGTGGCGGCGGCGAAAGAAATTCAGTCCTCGCACGGCCTTTGGCCTTTGGGCCTGGACGCTCCTGTTGAGCAACAGTGCGTCCCTGGTCATCGATTACGCCGACGTGGTGCGGTTCATTTTGGGCGCCGACACCCTGCAGTAGCCTCAACTATTAGCCACCCACACCTGCCGTGGGCCGAAGACGCCGGTGCCGACGCGCACGTGGCTAGCGCCGAAAGCCACCGCCACTTCGAAGTCGCCGCTCATGCCCATGCTGAGGTTGGAAAGACCATTGCGCGCGGCGATCTTGGCGAGCAGGGCAAAGTGCAGAGAAGGCTCTTCCTCGGCCGGCGGAATGCACATGAGGCCCTCCACCTTGAGGCTCTGCTCGTCCCGGCAGAAGCGCACAAAGTCATCCACCTCGCGCGGCGGCAGTCCGGCTTTTTGCGGCTCCTCGCCGGTATTGACCTGCACGTAGCAGGGCAACGCCCGATCTTGCGCGGCCATTTCCTTGGCCAGCACACGGGCCAGCTTCTCCCTGTCCAGGGTTTCGATCACATCAAATAGCGCCACGGCGCCGCGAGCCTTGTTTGTTTGCAGGGGCCCGATCAGGTGCAGCCGCGCCTCGGGGCATTTAATCTTGATGTCCGGCCACTTGGCCAAGGCTTCCTGCACCCGGTTCTCGCCAAACAGCCGCTGCCCGGCGGCAAAGGCCGCCTCTATGGCTTCGCGCCCGTGGGTCTTGCTGACCGCCACCAGATGCACCGCGCCCGGATCGCGGTCGGCGGCGCGGGCGGCCTCGTCGATCCTGGCCCGCACCTCGGCTAGGTTAGCGGCGATATCCGGCACTGGCATGGCAGACGGCTCCAGTCTAGTTTGGCGGCAATGCTGGGAACATTGATGTGACAGAAGTATTAGCAGAGCTTGGCCGGAGCCTCAATTTCCGAGCCGCCCATGGCGACGCCGGGCATTTGCCGCCGCTTGTATTGTTAACCGACCAAGAGCGCCTTGCCGATCCGTTGCCCGCCGCCCGCGCCCTGCCCCCCGGCAGCGCCGTCATACTACGCCACTACGGCGAGCGATACCGCGCCGAACTTGCAAGGGCACTGGCGGAGATTTGCCGGGCGCGGGGCCTTGCCTTTCTGGTGGCGGGCGACGGCGGCCTCGCGGCACAAGTCGGGGCCGACGGCCTGCACCTGCCCGAGGCGGCCCTGGCCGAGGCCAGAGCCTGGCGGCAAAAACGGCCGGGCTGGCTGATGACCATGTCCGCCCATTCGGGCCCGGCGCTCGCCCGCGCCGCCGCCGCCGGAGCCGATGCCGCGTTGTTGGGGCCGGTGTTCGCCACCAAGAGTCACCCCGGTTCACCAACCTTGGGCCCTTTGCGTTTTGCGCGGCTGGTGCGCCGCGCCGGACTGCCTGTCTATGCCTTGGGCGGAATCAATGACGGGAATGGCCGCCAATTGGCCCACAGCGGCGCCGTCGGCATCGCCGGCATTGAGGGATTGGCACTACTTAAATAGCCTGGAAGCCTCCCACACCCCCGGCGGCTAACGCCGCCTATTATTTATTGTCGCGCTATCACGCTGGGCACAACCACCCCAAGACTCTGAACTAGGGTCCGGACCCATTAACGGGATTCCCAAAACGATTTGATCATGATTCAC
>CAYOOG010000074.1:0-11590 GCA_964405515.1 uncultured Alphaproteobacteria bacterium
CCCGTAACATGGGTCCGGCCGATCTGCTTGAATATGACCGTTCCAAGATCAGGGGCGTGATTCTGGAGGAAGGCTCGCCGCTTTCCCATGTTGCGATCGTCGCGCGGGCCTTGGAAATCCCGATAGTCGGGCGTGCGGAGCAGATATTGCTGCGCGTTGCGGCGGGCGACCGATTGGTCGTCGACGGTGATACGGGACAGGCGTTCCTGCGGCCCGCGGCGGACATCCTGGAAGCCTACAGCGCCAATCTCGCCCTCAGGGCCGAGCGGCAAGCGCAATACGTGGCCTTGCGCGGTGAAGAATCCGTAACCCTGGATGGCGAGAATATCTCTCTTCTGATGAACGCCGGGCTTCTTGTGGACCTACCTAATTTGGACGCCTGCGGCGCCGAAGGTATCGGCTTGTTCAGGACGGAACTGCAGTTCATGGTCTCCGCCACCTTACCGCGCCTCAACGTCCAGGCGGAACTCTACAGCAGCGTATTGGACGCGGCGGGTGATCGATCTGTTCTGTTTCGGACACTTGATGTCGGCAGTGACAAGGTCTTGCCCTATCTACCGCAACACAAAGAAGACAACCCGGCACTTGGTTGGCGCGCTCTTCGCCTCACGCTCGACCGCCCGGCGCTGCTGCGTTATCAGATCAGGGCGCTGCTGATAGCCGCTTCGGGCCGAAAATTGAGTTTCATGTTTCCCATGGTTGCCGACGTTGCGGAATTCAAGGCGGCGCGCGCCATGTTGGACAAAGAGATGGAACGCTTCGAGACCTTGAAGTGGGAGCGGCCCACCCAGATCGAATTGGGCGCCATGCTGGAAGTGCCTTCCCTGATTTGGCAGTTGGATGCGCTTCTGCCCCTTGTTGATTTCATTTCCATCGGCAGCAACGATCTGATCCAGTTCTTGTTTGCCAGCGACCGCAATAATCCCCGTCTGGCCGACCGCTACGATTTCCTGAGCCCGGCGGTGCTTTCGTTCCTGCGCGACGCGGTGCGGGCCTGCGACAAGCATAATGTGCCGGTCAGTTTATGCGGTGAAATGGCCGGGCGGCCCTTGGAGGCAATGGCGCTGATCGGGCTGGGCATGAGGCGGATCTCCATGTCTCCCGCCGCCGTGGGGCCGGTCAAGATGATGCTGCGCAGCCTCGATGTGGGGGACCTCGCCCAGTATATGGATACCCTCTACGACTCGCCGGATCGCAGCCTCAGGGGCGGCCTAAACGGTTTTGCCAAGGACCATGGCGTGCAGCTATAAGTGGGCCTTGAGCCATTAACCCATTGCGGAATTTGCCTTAATAGCGTTATTTGAGCGAGCCATGGCGGATAACGGAAAAAAACGAAGCCTCGCGGCAGCCAAGATTCCAAAGCGGCGGTTGCATCTGCGTAACGTCGAGGAAGGCGTGCCTGACGACGGCCGCGTGTATGACGGCGTGGGCTCGGAGCTTCGCGCTGCCCGAAAAGAGCGCGACGAAGAATTGCGCGACGTGGCCGAGCGGTTGCACATCCGATACGCTTATTTGCATGCCATCGAAGAAGGGGATTTTGATCAACTTCCCGGCACCGTCTACGCCTTGGGGTTCGTGCGCACCTATGCCGAGCACCTGAACATGGACGCCGACGAGGTTGTCTCCAGATTCAAGGATGACGCCGAGGGCTTGCCGCTGACCACGGAACTGAGTTTTCTGGAGCCTGTTCAGGAAGGCCGCATGCCGCGGGGCACTTTGATCGTTCTTTCGATTTTGATTGCCGTGACCGTTTATGGAGTTTGGTATTTCTTCTCCAGCCGCGACCGGCAGGTTATTGACGTTGTCCCGCCCGTTCCCGATCGTCTGGCGCGCGCCCTGCCTCAGGACCAAGACCAGGCCATGGCGGACTTAAAAGGGCAGATTGATGCGGACATTGAAGCAACAGCGGCGGGCGCAGAGGGCGGCGGCGAATTGTCTGCCGAAGCCGAGGACGCCGGCGCGGCATCCGATCCAGCCGCTTCCCAATCAGCCGGTGAATTGCCCTCCAATGCCGAACAGTCCGAATCCAGCGATAGCCCGGCGACGCCGGAAAATTCGGATGTTAGCTTCATCGATCAAACGGCGAGTGATCAAGATAGCCTGTTGGGTGACAGCGACGAGCCGGTGCGTATCCCCGAGAGCTACGAGCCACGCATTTATGGTGCGACTGAAGGCGGCGGCCACGTTACAATCCGGGCCAATGCCGATACCTGGGTACAGGTGCAGGCCGATGAGACCGGGGGTGAGGTATTGCTGACGCGCATCCTGCACGAAGGCGACGAATTCTGGGTGCCGGACCGCGATGATCTTGTACTCATGACTGGAAACGCAGGGGCCTTGGAGGTTGTGCTCGATGGCAGGACCCTCGGTAATCTCGGTGATCCGGGCTCGGTGCGGCGGGGCGTGTCCCTTGACCCCGAAGACTTGCGCGAAAATTTCACGCCCTAAGATAGTGTCGTAACAAATGTCAAAAGCGTCATCAGGTTCGAAATTACAGCCGGTTCGGGGCACTCATGATGTCTTGGGGGATGATTACCGGCGCCATAGAAAGGTCATCACGACTTTTACCAAACTGGCGAGGCGTTACAATTTCGAGGAAATCCTCACGCCTATATTCGAGTTCACGGAAGTCTTTCAACGGACACTGGGCGAGACCACAGATGTTGTCTCCAAGGAAATGTATACCTTCACCGACAAAGGTGGCGACAGCATTACTCTGCGGCCCGAGCCGACGGCGGGAATTGCCCGCGCTTTCATCTCCGGCGGCCTGAGCCAGAATCTGCCGTGCAAGTTTTTCACCCATGGCCCCATGTTCCGCTATGAGCGTCCGCAAAAAGGCCGCACCCGTCAGTTCCACCAGCTTGACGTTGAGATCCTCGGCGTGGCCGAGCCCCAGGCAGATATCGAAGTGCTGGCGCTGGGCCAGGCTTTACTCGACGAGCTTGGTGTCTCGGGGGACGTGACCCTCGAGTTGAACACGCTTGGCGACAGCGAAAGCCGCGCCGCCTACCGCGACGTGCTTGTTGCCTATCTGAGCGACCATCAGAAGGGTTTGAGCGAAGACAGTCAGCGTCGGCTCAAGGAGAACCCCTTGCGGATACTCGACACGAAAGACGAAGGTGACCGCCGTGTCGTCGCCGGCGCGCCGCCCATGTCGGACTCGCTGAATGAAGAGTCGAAAGATTTCTTCGCCGCCGTGCGCGCGGGGCTTGATCTGTTGGGAATCGAATACAAATTGAACGAGTCGCTGGTGCGCGGCTTCGACTATTACACGCACACCGCCTTTGAATTCACGACCACGGCCTTGGGCGCCCAGGGCACCGTGATCGGCGGCGGCCGCTATGACCGTTTGATCGAGCACATGGGAGGGCCGCCGACGCCCGGGATCGGCTGGGGCGCGGGTATCGAGCGCCTGGCCATGATGCTATCGGAAGCGCCGCAGGCGGCGCGGCCCATTGCCGTGGTGCCGGTCTCGGCACAGGCCAAAGATGCGGCGCTCACATTAACGCAGCAGTTGCGAGGGCTCGATTTTTTTGTTGATCTTGGCTACCGCGGCAATATGAGCAAGCGCCTAAAGCGCGCCAACAAGATCAATGCCCGCGCCGCCCTGATATTGGGCGAGGATGAGCTAGCCAAGGGCGTCGCGACATTGCGCGACCTGGACAGCGGCGAGCAAAGCGAAGTGAAGCTGGCGGAAATTGCCGATGCCCTACAGACTTATCGCTAGGTAAGGGTGAATCCTGTTATCTAGAGCGCTGTATTGTTTTTGAACCAAAATACTCCGAGGTGACGGCGTGATTGCCGAAGAAAAACTAGATTCGATCCTCTCCCGATTCGCCGAGTTGGAGGCCACAATGGCCGAGCAGGGCGGTGGATCATCGGAGGAATTCGTGCGCCTTTCAAAGGAATACGCCGAGCTGACGCCGGTAGTGGAGGCCGTGCGCGAGCTGAAGGAATCGGACCACGAGATGGGCGATCTGGCGGAACTTATCGCCGACCCCTCGGGCGACGCCGAAATGCGCGAAATGGCCGAGGTGGAATTTGCCGAACTCAAGGAGCGCCGCCCGGCCTTGGAGTCGAAAATCCAGGTCATGCTGCTGCCCACGGACGAGGCCGACCAGCGCAACGTGATTCTGGAGGTTCGCGCCGGCACCGGCGGTGACGAAGCCGGGCTGTTCGCCGGCGATCTGTTTTGCATGTATCAGCGCTACGCCGAAGTAAAGGGCTGGAAATTTGAAATTATCAGCTCGTCGGAAACCAACCTTGGCGGCGTCAAGGATGGCGTGGCAAGTATTACGGGAAAGGGCGTGTTTGCCCGGCTCAAGTTCGAATCAGGCGTGCATCGCGTGCAACGCGTACCGGAGACAGAATCGAGCGGGCGCATTCATACCTCCGCCGCCACGGTTGCCGTGCTGCCGGAACCCGAGGACGTGGACATTCAAATCGAGGAAAAGGATTTGCGCGTTGACGTCTTCCGCGCCAGCGGGCCGGGCGGGCAATCGGTCAATACTACGGACAGCGCCGTGCGCATCACTCACTTGCCCAGCGGAATCGTGGTGCAGCAGCAGGATGAAAAATCGCAGCACAAGAACAAGGCGAAGGCGCTAAAGGTCTTGCGCGCCAGACTTTACGACGCCGAACGTACTCGGGTCGAAGAGGAGCGTGCCGACGCGCGCCGTGGACAGGTTGGGAGCGGCGACCGCTCGGAACGCGTGCGTACCTATAACTTTCCCCAGGGGCGCGTTTCCGACCACCGCATCAATTTGACCCTCTATAAACTGGCGCAGGTCCTGGAAGGCAACGCCTTGGATGAGGTTATCGACCCCTTGATCGAGGGTGACCAGGCGGACCGGCTGGCGGCGCTGGAAGGGGTTGGCGGTGGCTGAAACTCTGACCGTCGGCGAAGCGCTGAATGATGCCACCCGGCGGCTTGCCGAAAGCGGCGTTCGGCGTCCCCGGCTGGATGCCGAGTTGATGCTGGCCCATGCGATGGGCGTGAGGCGCGAACGGGTTTTCGGCTATCCCGAAAAGTCTCTGACGACGGACGACCATGACGACTTCGCAAGAATGGTATCGATGCGCCAGATCAGGCAACCGCTCGCACAGGTTATCGGTTACCGCGAGTTCTGGAGCCGCCGGTTTCGCGTGACATCCGATACGCTTTGCCCGCGCCCGGACAGTGAAACTCTGATAGAGGCGGCGCTCGACAATTTGAGCGCCGAACAAAAGAATTCTTCGCTTCGTATCCTGGATCTTGGCACCGGCAGCGGCTGCTTGATGCTTTCCCTGCTGGCCGAGCTGCCTGAAGCCACCGGTGTGGGTGTCGACATCAATGAGGCTGCAATTCGAGTGGCTTTGGCAAATGCCGAGGCGCTCGGTTTGGCCGGGCGCGCGGACTTTGTTGTCGGGGATTGGTCAGCTTCCCTCAATATCGGGCCTTCTTCAGAGGGAGCGGGATTTAACCTAATAGTGACAAATCCGCCGTATGTTTCAGAACGCGAAATCGAGTTGCTGGCCCCCGAGATTGCGCGACATGAGCCGGCAGAGGCGCTTTCGGGTGGAGAAGACGGGCTTTGTGCTTACCGCGATATCGCCCCCGCCCTCGCGCCGTTGCTGTCGGATCAAGGTATTGCAGTTCTTGAGGTCGGAGAGGGGCAAGCGCCCATGGTCGCAAGCATATTGCGGCAAAATGGACTTAAAGCGCCGCGATTTTACGGCGATTTGAGCGGAGTCCACCGTTGTATCGTTGCCAAGGCAACGTGAAAACTTGTGGAAAACTCGAAAATAGTTGTTGGAAAGATTGTAGCGGCGGGCTAGGGTCACATTTGGATCAAGAGCAAGGTGCTCGGGACATTAGAGTCCCTGGATCTTTCTAACTTCCGACATGATGTGGTCGCCAAAATGAGTTGGCGGGAAAGGCCTGTTGCGGTCGGTTAGTGACCAATTGTTTGGCACATGCAATTAATCAGCTAAAGCGGAATAGAATATGAGACAGGGACAAAATCCCAAACGTTCTCGCGGGAACCGCAAGAACAATTCACATAATTCGCACAACCGTACGATCGACAGTAATGGACCGGAAGTAAAAATCCGGGGCTCGGCCGTGCAACTGGTGGAGAAGTACCGGACTCTGGCGCGGGAGGCCAATCTGGCAGGCGATCGGGTGGCTTCCGAGAATTACTTGCAACATGCAGAGCATTTCTTCCGCATAACGCTTGCGGCAGGTGGGAATCAATCCCGTCAGGACGGCTCTAGCAATCATCGCCGAAATAGCGGCCCGAATCGCGACAACGGTCAGCATCGGGATAACGCCTCGGCGAATCAACCGGCCCAGGCTGAAGCCGGGCCCACGGCCAAGTCCGCCGAAGAAGGTGATAACAGCCAGCCGAAGGTGGCGGCGGTCGAAGACAACGCCAAGGGTCCTGAGGCGGCGACTGAAGACGGCGAGGGCGCCCAGCGCGCCCCGCGACGCCGCAGAAACGCCAAACCGGCAGCGGCCGAGGCCTCGGAGTCAGATGAAGGGACCAAACGTCGCCGTCCACGCCGCAAGGCCGAAAGCGCCGGTGACGAGGGTGAAAAAGCGGCCACCGAAACGAAGCCCGAACCGGCCACGACCTAACAGTTGAAGCCTTTTCCGCCGGTACCGCAGCCGGTTTTTCAAGAACTTGTGTTGCGAAATTGCCACACTATATAGGGTTAAGCTGAACTAAACTTCGTGGGTTTAGAACAGCAGACGTATGTTAACTCGTGTGGAGCGCCATTTGGGCGCGCCGGAGCAAGCCGGATCGGCATATGGATTTTGAAAAGTATACAGAACGCTCACGAGGATTTATTCAGTCCGCGCAGTCGCTGGCCGGCCGGTCGAACCATCAGCGGTTCGTGCCGGAACACTTGCTCAAGGTCCTGCTCGACGACCCGGAAGGCTTGGCGGCTCAGCTTATTCGCGCCACCGGTAGTGATCCGGTAGAGGCGGCGAAGGATTTGGCCGCTGTCCTCGAGAAGTTGCCTCAGGTGGAGGGTGCCGGTGCCGGTCAATTGTATTTGGCGCCCGAGACGGCGAAGGTTTTTGAATCCGCGGAAGAACTGGCAAACAAGGCCGGTGACAGTTTCGTCACAGCCGAGCGATTGCTGCTGGCCCTTGCCATGGCCACGGGTACGCCGTCGGCGAAAATACTGGCCGACGCAGGCGTCAGCCCCCAAGTGCTGAATGCCGCCATTAACGACCTGCGCAAGGGCAGTGTGGCGGACAGCGCCACGGCGGAAAACGCCTATGACGCGCTCAAGCGTTATACGGTCGACCTGACCGAGGCGGCTCAGGAAGGCAAGCTTGACCCGGTCATCGGCCGCGACGAGGAAATCCGCCGCACCATTCAGGTGCTCTCGCGCCGCACCAAGAACAATCCTGTTTTGATCGGCGACCCGGGTGTTGGCAAGACGGCCATCGTCGAGGGGCTGGCCCATCGCATCATCAACGGCGACGTGCCGGAATCCTTGAAGGGACGGCGGCTGTTGGTGCTCGATCTCGGCGCCCTGGTGGCCGGCGCCAAATTCCGCGGCGAGTTTGAAGAACGCCTGAAAGCCGTGCTGGCCGAAGTCACGGCCTCGGCGGACGTGGTGCTGTTTATTGATGAATTGCATACGCTGGTGGGCGCGGGCGCCGCCGAAGGTTCCATGGACGCTTCCAACTTGCTGAAGCCGGCGCTCGCGCGCGGCGAACTGCATTGTGTTGGCGCCACGACACTCGACGAATACCGCAAGTACATAGAAAAAGACGCGGCGCTGGCCCGGCGCTTCCAATCGGTCTTTGTGGCCGAGCCCACGGTCGAGGACACAATTTCCATTCTGCGCGGGCTTAAAGAGAAATACGAACTTCATCACGGCATCCGCATTTCAGACAGCGCCATCGTCGGCGCGGCGACGCTGTCCGCCCGATACATCACCGACCGTTTCTTGCCGGACAAGGCCATCGACCTGGTGGATGAGGCCGGCAGCCGGCTGCGCATGGAGGTGGATTCGAAGCCCGAGGAGCTGGACGAACTCGACCGCCGTATTATCCAACTGAAGATCGAACGGGAAGCCCTGAAGAAGGAGGACGACAAGGCCTCCAAGGAACGCCTCAAGAAACTTGAAAAGGATCTCGGCAAGCTGGAGGGAGAATCGGCGGAATTCACAACGAGTTGGCAGGGCGAAAAAAGCAGGCTGGCCGACGAACAGAAACTCAAGGAAGAGTTGGACGCGGCGCGAAATGAATTGGAGCAGGCTCAGCGCGGCGGCAATCTTGCCCGCGCGGGCGAGCTGTCCTACGGCATTATTCCGACCATCGAGAGCAAGCTGCAGGAAATGGAGGAAGAGAGCGACGAGCGCCTGATGCGCGAAGTGGTCGGCGAAGACGATATCGCCGCCGTGGTCTCACGCTGGACGGGCGTGCCGGTCGATAAACTGTTGGCGGGCGAGCGGGACAAATTGCTGGCCATGGAAGAACATCTGGGCGGTCGCGTGATCGGTCAAGCAGAGGCCTTGGAAGCGGTGTCCAATGCCGTGCGCCGCGCTCGTGCCGGATTGCAGGATGCCAGCCGTCCCATGGGCTCGTTCCTGTTTCTGGGGCCGACAGGCGTCGGCAAGACCGAACTGACCAAGGCCCTGGCCGAATTCCTGTTCGACGACGAAGCCGCCCTGGTGCGCATCGACATGTCCGAGTACATGGAGAAACACGCCGTGGCGCGTCTGATCGGCGCACCGCCCGGTTACGTGGGCTATGACGAAGGCGGCGCCTTGACCGAGGCCGTGCGTCGCCGGCCCTACCAGGTCGTGCTGTTCGACGAAATTGAAAAGGCGCACCCGGACGTTTTGAACGTGCTCCTGCAGGTGCTCGACGACGGGCGGCTGAGCGACAGCCACGGCCACACCGTCGACTTCCGCAACACGCTGATCATTCTGACTTCCAATCTGGGCAGTCATCTGCTGGCCGCCCAGGAAGAGGGCGCCGAGGTGGAAGCCGTGCGTGACGATGTTATGGCCGAGGTTCGCGCCGTCCTGCGCCCGGAATTCTTGAACCGCCTGGATGAGATCATCCTGTTCCATCGCTTGGAGCGCGAGCACCTGGGCGGCATTGTCGATATTCAGATGGCGCATTTGCGCGCGCTGCTGGCGGGCCGCAAGATTGACGTCAAGCTGGAGCCGTCGGCGCGGAAATGGCTGGCCGAGGCGGGCTACGATCCGGTCTACGGCGCCCGGCCCTTGAAGCGCGTGATCCAAAAGCAGCTACAGGACGTGCTGGCTGGCATGATCCTCGATGGCCGCATTGCCGACGGCGATACAATCAATGTGGCGGCGGCGGACGGCGGCCTGGTCATCAACGGCGAGGCGCAAATCGCCGCTGAGTGAGCGACACTTTCCAAGTTGTCATTCAGCGCTTGCCAAGCGCGTCTCGAGGGGCAGGGCGGCCATGGTCTCGTTGAGGCTGGTGATCTCGGTTTGGAAGTTCTTCAGCACCTTGCCCTTCAGCTTGCGGCCGGTGGGCAGCTTCAGCTTTAGCGGATTGACCTGCTTGCCGTTCATGAACACCTCGTAGTGCAGGTGCGGGCCGGTGGAACTGCCGGTGGTACCGACGTAGCCGATGATCTGGCCCTGTTTGACGCGGCGGCCCTTGCGTAGCTTGCTGGCGTAACCCTTCATGTGGGCGTAAGCCGTTTTGTAGGTGCCGTTGTGGCGGATGCGGATGTACTTGCCGTAGCTGCCGTTGCGGCCAAGGTATTCAATGATGCCGTCGCCCGCCGCCATGATCGGCGTGCCGCGATTGGCGCCGAAGTCCAGCCCGCGGTGCATGCGGGCGTAGCCGAGGATCGGGTGCTTGCGCCGGCCATAACGCGAGGTTAGCCGGGCGCCGTCGATGGGCGTACGCATCAGCGCCTTACGGGCGGTCTGGCCCTTGGCGTCGAAGTAATCCGTCCGGCCGTTGTCCGACGGCGTGTGGCGGTAGAGCTCCATTTTCTTGCCGCGCAATGTGAGCGCCGCGTAAAGCAGGTTGCCGTCCTTTACCTTGGCGCCTTCACTATCTTTCATTTCCTCGAACAGTATTTCGAACTGGTCGCCGCGCCAGATCTCGCGCTGGAAATCCACGTCGAAACTGAAGACCCGGATGGTATCCACAAGTACACCCACGGGAACACCCGCGCGCCGCGCCGAGAGGAATAAACTGTCGGATATGACGCCGCCCTTGCGCGCCAAGGCGGGCCGCAATTCGGCGACTTGCTCGACGGCACTGAACGCTCCCGCCGGCTGGCGGCTGGCCACCACACGAACGCCCGGCTCAACATCGATGGCGACCTCGCGCAAGTCACCCGAACGTTCCTTCGTTGCCGGACTGGGGGAGGCCTGGAAGGTCAGGGTAATTTCCTGGCCCCGGCGCAGACGCTGCGGCCGGAAGACCTTTCCTATCGAGGTTATCGCCTCGTGCGCTTCGCCTCGCCCGGCACCTGCCTTGACCAACAGGTCCATGAGCGTGTCACCCCGGCCCACGGTGATGGTGCTGGTTTCGTAGGCCATGGCCACGGGGGTGTCGATGCGCGTCTCGGCGAAAGCGAAGGTATCGATCCCACTGTCTTCCATTTCGCCAGTGCCGGGTGCCAACTTGCCTGGGCTGTATTGCGGGCCGGCGGCGGCGAAAAGCACAAGGCCAAGGGCGGCCGTGATAAGCCCGGCTTCGCGCCCGTGGCGCTTGGCCCAACGACTAACCCAATGAAGAGCCCGGTGCAGCAGGGGCAGGCTGAATCTTAACGCGGCCCTAAGGCGAGCGAAAAGCCAGGCCCCGAAATTGTCCAGGAACCGACGGAAAAGATATCTAGCGATGGCAAGAATATCCCCCAGGGAACGGGAATCAATGTCCGCATCGCCGTCCAATGTGGTCTTGGCGGCGTCCGATCCGGTCCCCAGAGGGTAATTGGCCGCTGCCTCGAAGAGGCCGGGCTCACTGCTATGACTGTCGCGATTCTGCAAACCGGGTACGCTTTAACCAACTGATACTCGGGCGACACCTTGGGCGGCGGCTGGGAGCTTGTCAAGTTTTGTGAATGGATTCAATGTCTTCCGGTAATTGAACCGGCCGGATCCGGGTCCTGGCCGGCATTTGGGCGGCTGAAGCGGTGGCCAAAATGGCTTGTGAAATCGCCTCCAAGCCGGCCTAAATTGGCGCCGATCAGAAAAGGCGTCAAAACCGCAGATTCCGTGGCTTAGAGCCCTTGACAGCGGATCAATTCCGAGCGTATAACCGCGCCGTTCAAGCGTAACCGGGCTTTTCGGATGAAGGGCGACCGGGCGTGCTTCTTCGCACGTTTTGGTAGTCGTCTCCGATACCGTTCGCCCTAGTTGCGCCTGACGGCTGTTTGAAATTGTGGATATGGAAGGGAAGCGTAGGCGGCGGCGTGTCGTTGACGATATACTGCTAAATACGCTTCTAAAGACATAGTTATGTGACTGGTGCCGGTGCTTATGCATTTGGTGCCTGTCGATGACTTTGTTTTTAATCGAGCGTTTTTGACAGGATCTCTAACTTGAGAGTTTGATCCTGGCTCAGAACGAACGCTGGCGGCAT
>CAYOOG010000075.1:0-11550 GCA_964405515.1 uncultured Alphaproteobacteria bacterium
TTCTTGTCGGTGCACTCGGACTCCAGACTTACCAATAAACCGACCGCCCGGTATGTTATCCCGCGTAGGCTGAATGTCAATGAATATGCGGTGGGAGAGGGCATGTCACGGGGAGATGACAGCGGCCCGGCATATGGTGGACACTACACCAGAGGCCAAAAATCTGAGGTCAGGGATTTGCCGCCTCAAGGCGTGGGTGGCTTCGATCAATGCTGGTATCCGATTGGGCGTTCGGAAGACGTCGAAGCCGGAGAAGTCATGGGAACCAGCTACTTCGACGGACGCATCGTCGTCTTTCGGGGGATGAGCGGCGAGGCCTCGGTTCTCAGCGCCTACTGCCCGCACCTGGGTACGGATTTGACTTCCAGCACCTTATCGCGGTCCACAATTTCGAACTGCTTACCAAAGCCGGGGAGCTGACCTTTACCGACGTGGGGGTCTCGTATTCGTTCAAGTTCAACGACCCCAATCTGGGCTATATGGAACAGGACTACCGGCTCTTTGGGACTAATTGCTTTTGCCTTGGCGGCAAGATTTCGGGCCCGGACGGTGATATCGAATTGACCACCATGTGGTGCTCGGGGCCCGTGCCCACGAATTGCACCCGTGGCTGGCTTGTGGTTGCGACCCCCAGCGTCGGCGCGAATAAACAGGAACAGCAGCAGATCGACGGAATCCTTGATATGGGCATTCAATTCGCCATGGGTCTGGCGGCTGAAGATGAGCCGATCATCGCCAATATCCGGTTTCGAGATCAGTGTTTGACGCGCTTTGATGGCGCTTTTTCCCGGTATCTTGATTATTTGCGCAAGTACCCGCGCGCCCACCCTTCTCAGGCTTTCATAACCTGACCCAATTCCCGGCTCCGTGCCTTTGGGGGAACGCGCCAAGAGCCCGGAAATCAGGCGTTTCTTGATTCGATCCGGGGCCTGGCGGGGCGTCGCGCAAATAATTTCTACTGCCTGAGCGCATGGCTTGACATGGGGGCGCACAGGGCCCCACCATGCGTGCCTTAAACGCCTGTTAATGCTATAATACTGGCGATGGATAAACCTCTCGGGAGGTGGCGGAGATGGCTCCGTTTTGCACCGGGGGAGTATAAGAAGTGACAAGTATTTCGCGGCGAAGAATCGCGGCCCTGTGTTTAGGAATGTGCCTGGCAATCTGGTCGCCGGCCCGTGCCCAGATTCAGCCGCCTGTGCCGCTGAGCGAAGAACAACGACTATCAATAGAAGAAAGCGTCGACGCCATTTTCCAGGAGCTGCTGGAGGATCCCGGCAATTTGGAAAAGACATTCCGCTACGCGGAGCTATCTGCCCGCCTGGGTAATTTCGAGGCCGCTATCAGTTCGCTGGAGCGGATGCTGCTTTTTAACCCGGACTTGCACCGGGTCCGGCTGGAATTGGGCGCCATGTACTTCCGGCTCGGCTCGTATCTGATTGCGAAGAACTACTTCGAGCGTGCAGCGTCCGGGACGGATGTTCCGGCCGAAGTCCGTGCGCGGGTCGATGCGTTCCTGACCGAGATCGACCGCCGGATGTCACCTCACCAGTTTGGAGGCTCATTGTTCGCGGGCGGGCGCTATCAAAGCAACGCCAATGCCGGCCCGGTTGGTGCTCGGGTCAAAGTCTTTGGTCTGGATGCAACCCTGGAGGATCAGTTCGCCCGGCAGAATGATTTCAATGCCCTGGCCGTTCTGTCCGCCTATCACAATTACGACTTCCGAAACGGTAGAGGGACGGTTTGGGAATCCAGCGCGGCGATCTATGCGTCTGAGCAATTCGAGCAGACTCAATTGAATCTTCTGTTCTTTGAAGTGACCACCGGACCGAGAATGAGGCTTTTTTCGTCCGATGTGAATAAGGCGAGCATTCGGCCCTACGTGATCGGCAAATGATGTCGCGATCCATACCATGCCCGACACCAACAAGGTTCAAGCCTCTTTCGGATATGACGATCAGGACAGTCCGCGTTCCGCAGTCATTCTAAGGTTTGGTGATACCGAATCGACCACGGGGCGTAGTGTATTCGGTCATGACACGGCGTTTGGCGCCCAGGAAAGCGCGGACGGCGCCTCGATCGACGGGTCATCGGTGGACGGTGAAAGCTACATGGTCTCCATGTCGACGGGAGATTTGCCGGACGAGTTACTGCTCTCCGCCGGGTTCACCGTGAATGATGCCCCGGAATACGAGTTCATGAACTGGGGATTCTGGGGCACAAGTTTGGAACAGACAGACGGCACCAGTGAGGTTGTCCACATGGCGGTCTGGGTCGCGGGTGAGCTGCCGGAACCGGGGATCGATTTTACCGGGCAGGGCACGGCCGTTCTCTATCACGGCCACGCCATCGGCACGGTATTGGAAGACGGTGGTATCAGCTACATCGCATTGGGTGGTTATGATCAGACCTATAACTTCCAGACCGGCGAGGGTACGGCACTGTTCAGCCAATTCAATGGTCACGACTTTGCCGTGCCCGTGTCCATGTCGCCGATACCCGGCGAGGCTGGTTTCTTCATGGGGTCTTTGGACGACGGCAGTATGCAGGTGGGGCTCACGGGGGCTTTTTACGCCAGCCCGACAGACCCGGTAGCGGGTGTCGGCGGCAATTTCAATTACACTATGCCGGGCGAACAGGCTTCAGGTATCTTTATCGGAGAGCGCTAAGGTTAGGGTCGGATAGACTCTTGCTATTCGCCAGTGGCCAGCATTCTCAAGCCGGGCCGATCCAGCAATACGACCTCGCTTCTCGACGACAAGGCGATCAAGTCGCACTTGCGCAGACGCGTGAAGGTCCGGCTCACGGTCTCTATTGTCAGCCCCAAATAGCCCGCGATGTCATTGCGATCCATGGGCAGGGCGATAATCCCCGGCGGGTTCACGTTGTTGGCTTCGGCGCGCTCAACAAGGCCCAGCAGGAAGGTCGCGACTTTTTCGTCGGGCGTCTTTCGGCCAAGCAAGAGCATATGATCCTGAGCGGCGGAAACGTCGTTGAAGGCGATGCCCAAAAGGCGTTTTTCCAGCTCGGGCAGTTCGGCAAAAAGACCCTCTAGCCGTGTCCGTTGAAATCGGCATAAGGTCGCCGGACCCACCGCTTCCGCCGTGTAAGAATAGGTTTCCAGATAGGCCAAGCCAAGGAAGTCCCCGGGCATTAAAAAGCCCGTGACCTGAAGCCGCCCGTCCGGCAACATTTTCGACAAGCGCATGCAGCCACTGGTGACGTTGAACACGTTTTCGGCCGGATCGCCCTCGTAAAACAGGGTGCGCCGGGCATTTATCGTCACTTGCGTGACAATGGCGTTTAACTTGTCCAGTTCCTTTGGCTGGAGCACGCTGCACATGCCCAGGTCCCGGATATCACACGCCTGACAGGGGGAAAGAGTTTGCATTCTTAGGAAGCCAGACTCCGAGTTACGATCTCCGTCTCTCACGCACAAGTATCCCCGCCCAGTCCCTCCAATCTATCACAGAAAGCCTTTTTCAGTTCGGCAAATGTCGGCGGGTCACGCTATTGCGGCATTCGCTCGGGACGTGGAACAATGGATTGAAGGGAATCATTGCGGTTCGCCCCGGGTAGCCCCGGATTTGATTGCGATCAAGGTTGCAAGACGCCGCCGATGCTAATGATTACGCTCGGTAAATTGGGTTTGGCCCACGCCAACTAGGGGTGTCCTGCCGGCTACGGAAACTGTCGATCCGGAGGATGTTTAGGGCACTATATTTTCGATAATCGACAACCAGTTCAGAGGGATTACAACATGAGGGACAGTCTTCAATCCGGTATCAGCGTGACGGCAAGAATAGAGGTCGACGATGCACGCGCCATCGATTTCATGGGCGAGGAGGCCAGGGTCTATGCAACGCCCGCGCTGGTCGCCGATATCGAACGGACCTGCCGTAATTTGTTGCTGGAGCACCTCGACGAAGGGGAAGATACCGTGGGCACGCGGGTTGCCATCAACCATACCGGCATCACGGTCATGGGAATGTGGGTCGATATCACGGCGACCGCGACTGAGGTGGACGGCCGCAAGATAGCATTGGAAATCAGCGCATCTGACGCATTTGATGAGGTTTGCAACGGCACCCACAACCGTTTTGTGGTTGAAATCGAGAAACTGAAACAGCGAATAACGGCAAAAGCGGCGAAAGCGAAAGAATAGAAAATAATGACCGACTTACAGGAGGAGCAGGCCGGCGGGGAGACCGTTCGTAAGCCAACCTATTGTTACCAATGCGTGGCCGGCCCGGATCTGCTGACAGTTAAGGTGGAAGACGGCGTGGCCACCGAATGCCAGCCTAATTTCAGTGCCGAGGGCATCCACCCCGGTGGAGGGCGCATGTGCGTCCGCGCCTTTGGTCTGGTGCAGAAGACTTATAACCCCCACCGTATTTCTACACCGATGAAACGTTCCAACCCAAAGAAGGGGCGGGACGAAGACCCCAAGTTCGTGCCCATAAGCTGGGACGAGGCTCTCGATATCGTTGCCGACAAAATGAAAGACACCCGGGCGAAAGGCCTGTTGGATGAATCGGGCTACCCCCGATTGGCCTACAGCCAGGGCGGTGGCGGCACACCGACCTATTACGCAGGAACGTTCCCGGCCTTCTTTTCAGCCTGGGGGCCCATGGATTTGGGTTTTGGCGGGGGGCAGGGCGTTAAGTGCTATCACTCGGAACACCTGTACGGTGAATTCTGGCACCGCGCCTTTACCGTCTGTTCGGATACGCCGCGAACGGAATACGTGATCTCCCTCGGCGCCAATGTCGAGGCATCGGCCGGTGTGGCAGGCGTCTGGCGTCACGCCGATGCCCGCGTGCGTGGCCTGAAGCGCGTACAGGTGGAACCGCATCTTTCCGTTACCGGGGCCTGCTCAACGAAATGGCTGCCCATTCGGCCCAAGACCGATCCCGCCTTCTTGTTCTCGCTGGTTCATGTGTTGCTGCACGAGCATGATACGGAAGAACTAGACGTCCATTTTCTCAAGCACCGTACCGGCTCGCCATATCTGATTGGGCCCAACGGCTACTACATGCGGGATCCGGAATCCCGGAAGCCTCTGGTCTGGGACCTCAAGAGCAATTCAGCCGTACCGCAAGACACACCCGATATCGATCCGGCACTGGAAGGCGCGGTTACCCTGGATGCGATCGAGGTCGGCGCCGACGACGAATTGTGGGAGCACAAGGCCATTGAGGTTCGAACCGCGTTTGACGCCCTGCGCGGGCACGTTGCGGAAAATACGCCGGAGTGGGCGGCAGAAATTTGCGACCTCAAGGCTGCCGATATTCGTCAGGTCGGCAATGATTATCTCTCTCACGCCCGCATCGGCGAGACAGTAGATGTTGAAGGCGTGACCTTGCCGTTCCGGCCCGTGGCCATTGCCATGGGAAAGACCGTAACCAACGGCTGGGGCGGGTTTGAATGTTGTTGGGCACGGACGTTGCTGGCTTGTCTAGTGGGTGCGCTCGAGGTTCCAGGCGGTACGCTCGGCACGACCGTGCGCCTCAATCGCCCGGCGACCCTGCGCAAGCTTAGCGTCAATGCAGGGCCGGATGGCTTCATGGAATACCCCATGAACCCCACCGATAAAGAGACTTGGCAGCCCCGGCCCAACATCCGTAATGCCTACAACGTTCTGGTGCCCTTGGCGGCCAATTCGCCATGGAGTCCGGCGCTCGGGCCAACCTATCTGTCATGGCTGTTTCAGGATGAACCGCCGGAAAATTGGCCAACACCGACCTTGCCCGATATCTGGATCACCTTTCGCACCAATCCGGCGATCTCCAATTGGGACGCGCCGGGCGTTGCCGACAGAATCGCCGATTTTCCGTTTGTCGTTTCGTTTGCCTACACCATGGACGAGACCAATCACATGGCGGACATTCTGCTGCCGGAATGCACCGATTTGGAGAGCACCCAGTTAATCCGCGTTGGCGGCTCGAAGTTTATCGAGCAGTTTTGGAGTTACGAGGGGTTTGCGCTGCGACAAAAAATGGTCGAGCCTCAGGTCGACGCCATGGACATGAGCGATATCGCCACTGAATTGGCGCGGCGGACGGGTCTGTTGGAGAAATACAACGCCGCGATCAACCGGGGTGCCGCCTGTTTGCCGCTGTCGGGCGAGGGCTATGACTTCACCCTTGGCGAGACCGAACCGCACAAATCAGAAGAGATTTGGGATTCGGTTTGCCGTGCCGCCAGCGCCAGTTTAACGGATGGGAAAGAGACCGACGGCCTGGACTGGTTCCAGGAAAAAGGTTTCAGGTTCAAGCCTGCACCCATGCTGAACTGGTACCTCTATCCGACCCTGGAGGAAAAGGGGCTGCGTTTCGAACTGCCCTATCAAGAAGGTCTCACGCGCCATGGCAAGCAGTTGGCCAACCGCTTGCACGAACATGAGATCACCTGGTGGGATAGGCAATTGGAGGAATACCACCCGTTGCCGGTCTTGCAGGACTTCCCGGGCATTTGGGAGGCAACCGTTACCGAGGCGGACCAATCACTTGATGATTATCCATTCTGGCTGTTGACCGCGCGATCCATGCAGTATTCCTGGGGCGCGAACGTCGGCATTCCCCTGATGCGCGAGGTTTCCAAGAACATTGCCGGCCATACCGGCTTCATCATCAACACGCAAAGAGCCCATGAACTGGGCATCCAGGAAGGCGACCTGATGGAAATCAAGTCAACGCTCAGGGCGACGCAGGGCTGTGCGGTGCTGCGAGAGGGTATTCGCCCCGATACGATTTTGCTGCTTGGCCAGTTCAATCAGACAATTCAGCCGGTAGCCAAGGACTTTAATATGCCGAACATGAATATGGTCACGCCCATGACCATGGATTTGACCGATTCCACGGGCTCCGGCGCTGACCTTGTACGTGTTGCCTTAAAAAAATTGTAGCCGGCCAGATATAGTAGGCGAGCAGGAATGGTTCACGATACGGAAATGCCGGAAAACATTCGTCCCTTGTCGGCGGACGACCTGGAGCGCGTGATCGAAATCGATGCTGATCTGACCGGGCGCGTGCGGCGGGGATTTTATGAAAAACGCCTTGCCGCCGGGCTGGCGGCGCCGAAGGACTTTGTTTACGTGGGCTGGGCGGACAAGTCCGGCCTGCAGGGTTTTGCGCTTGCCCGGCTATTAGAGGGCGAATTTGGTGACCCGATGCCCGTGGCCTTGCTCGATACCATTGGCGTCAACCCGGAACGCAAGGGCGAGGGCATTGGCCGCCGCCTAATGACGGGGCTGGACAAGATTTTGCGCCGCAAGGGTGTGTCCGAGATAAGATCTCAGGTGGATTGGCAGAGCATTGAACTGATTAGGTTCCTCTACGAAGCGAACTTTGATTTAGCGCCGCGCATGATTCTGGAACGCCCGGCGCATGATCCGGCGCTTTCCTAATGGGTAGATGAGATGAGCAACGGGGATAGAGAAACCGACGGGTTGGCGCTGGACGGGAACGCTGAGCAGGACTGGAGCGAAGATTCTCCATCACTTGCCCGTGACCGGGTGCCGTGCCGATCATTGGCGGCCGACGATCTGGCCGCCGTGGCGCGGATCGACGCTAAGGCAACAGGGCGGGACCGCACCACCTATATTGAACGCAAGATCGCCGAAGTCTTGGGGGAATCGGGGATACGGGTTTCCATGGTGGCGGAGTTGGACGACCACGTGGTCGGCTTCGTCATGGCGCAGGTGGATTATGGCGAGTTCGGCCGAGCCGAGCCTACGGCTGTTATCGATACCCTGGGCGTGGACCCGGACTACGCCCATTACCAGGTGGGGACGGCACTACTCAGCCAACTGCTTGCCAATCTGGCCACGCTTCGGGTCGAAACCGTGCGCACGGAAATCGGCTGGAACGAATATTCCTTGCTTGCCTTCTTGGAACAGAATGGTTTCCGCCCAAGCCAAAGGATTTGCTTCTCTCGCCGGGTTGTTTGAATCCGATACTCAATAAGCATAAGAAAACCGGGGCTCTGATGCGCCCCGGCTCCACATTGATTCTTTCGGCTAAACTCAGGAATTCAGGTCGTCGTATTTTTCCTGCAATTCTTCCTGGGTTTCGACGAAATCCGGATTCGGTACGATTGAGTTGTCGGCGCAGACCAGTTTGCATTGCGGCTCATCATCGGCGCCGACACATTCCGTGCATTTGAACGCGTCAATGACGTAAATGGGCGGCCCTGGGCTGATTGCCTCGTTCGGGCAAACCGGTTCACAAGCCTCACAATTGGTGCAGGTTTCGTTGATCATTAAGGCCATTCAATCTTCTCCGTCGTTGTCCTCAATCTCAGGAGGCTTCTGCCAAAGCCTCAAGCCGGGCCAATTTCTCGAAGCGGAACGCTCCCCAAAGCGCCGCCCCGATGGCGCCGGCGAAAATGGAATCCTCATGCATTTCAACCTGCACCGGGACTTTCTGCTCCACCATCGCTTCGTTCAAGGTCTTCACCAAGCCAGTATCCAACGCCAAACCACCGGTGGCAAGTGTAACGCCTTCCTTAACCCGGGTCGATTTCAGCAGCTTCGCCAGCCGATCGGCCATGGAGATATGTATGCCCTTGAGAATATCGGCGGCGGAGATGCTGCGCGACACCATGTTGATGACGTCGGTTTCGGCTAGCACGGCGCAGATGCTGCTGACCGCTTCCGGTTCGCTTGCCTGCATGGACAATTCGCCGATTTCGTCTTGGGCAATACCCAGGTAGCGCGCGATATTCTCAAGAAACTGGCCGGAGCCGGACGCGCATTGGCTGGTCATTTTATAGGAAAGAACCTTGCCCATTTCGTCGATGCTGATGGCGCGGCCGTGAAGCGCGCCAATATCCAGGACCGACCTTGCGTCCGGATTAAGGTAGATGGCGCCGCGGGCGTGTGTGGTCATCGAATAGAAGTGCCCGGTGGGGAAGGTCAAAGCCTCGCCTTCGCCGGTAGTGGCGCAATAGGCCACGTCGTCGCGGGTCAGCCCAACTTCCTCAAGCAGCTCGTCATACATCGTTTCGGCCAACTTAAAGGGATCGCGCTGGCGGACCTTATCCGCTCTCTTGTTCAACCATTCGGTCTTATCGTCTTCTACTTTGAAGATGGCGACCTTGATTATTCCCGTACCGACGTCAATTCCTGCTGAAATGGTCATGCTATGCCTCCATGACGGCCCGTTGGGCGAACGTGGCCGCCCCGAGCGCCCCGGTGTAAATTGATTCCGGGTTAATATTGATGGTCACGTCGCCGTAGTTTTCCTTGACCAGATTCTTAAGTTCCCGCACTGCCGCTTCGTTCTTGGCGACGCCGCCGGTGAAGGTGAATTCGTCCTTGATGCCGCCGGAGCGCGAGATGATCGACATGGCGCGCAGGACGATTGCCCTGTGCAATCCGGCGAGGATGTCCTCGCGCTTTTCGCCAAGCGCCAGTCTGTCGCGCAACTCGGCGCCGGCAAAAACGGTGCAGGTCGAATTGATGCGTACCGATTTCGTGGATTCCATGGCCATGGGGCCCAATTCGTGCAGGCCCATGTTCATTTCGTCGGCAATGTAGCCCAGATAGCGTCCGCAACCGGCGGCGCACCGGTCATTCATCTGAAAGTTTTCAACGATGCCGTGGCCGTCTACCTGAATGGCCTTGGTGTCCTGCCCACCAATGTCGAGCACGGTCCGCGTGCCTTCGTGCATGATGTGAGCGCCCAGACCGTGGCAAAGAATCTCGGAGCGAATATGCTCCTTCGAAAACGGCAGGCGCACGCGCCCGTATCCAGTGCCGACGACGTAAGTTTCCTCCAACTCGATGTCCAGCGCCTCGTGCACCGGGGCGTTGAGTTCGGCGCTGCTGACGCCCAGCTCGTCGGCGTGGGAAGTCAGATTGTCGAGGCCGCGCAGGAAAGTCTCCTTTAGGTTCTCGCTCGGCGGGTTGTTTTCCACTTCGATGATCGCCTTGTCGTAGACGTTAAGCAGAAGTTCGAAGGGCAGGTCTGCATCCTTTGCCAGTTCCTCGGCGATCGCCATGTAACGGGAGCCGGCGATATCCCTGAAAAAATCTGACTTCCTCTTTGCGCCCGGGGCGAATTGCTCCGGCGCGCCATCGCGAAGCTTGATGAACACCTCAGCCAAAACTTCCTTTACGGGCGCTTCACGGCCGGCAAAACGTTCTCCCTTCACGAATTCAACGCAGATGGTTTCCAGATTCTCAAGCTGGTGCAAGAATTGATGCATGCGGAAATTCCGCTCGAGCTCGGAGAGGAATTGGTCTAAGCCGTCCGCCAGACCGTCTACCTTTTCGAGGTTACGGCGCAGCAAGGTAAAACGCGTGTCGATGATGGCTTCCTGCTTGGAAACCGCACTTGCCGTATCATAGTTGGAGCGGGAATTGGTAATACCGCGCCCAAGCGCGTTTAGGTTCTCGTCCAACAGCACGGCCTTGGTCGTAGTGGAGCCGAGATCGATTCCGATAAAGCACTTCATTTAGGATCTCCCCTTACGCCGCGCGGCGTTTCTGATCGAGCATCTGGAAATAGCTTTCCAGACGGTTCTTGACGTTGGCGGGCGAGAAATAACGCGGATCCACCAAGTCGGTCTCGATAAAGGCCGCGGGCTTACCGGTGCGATCCTCAACTTCGCGCATCATCAGCAATTGCCCAGCCGAGAAGCTGTTGCAGCTCTTGATCGAGTTAATCAACAGGCCGTCTGCGTGATAGTCGTTCACGTAGTTGGTCAGCATGTCGACGCGCCCCGGCAGATTATGATTCGTGTAACAGCCGATGCAGTAGTCAGCCAATGATTCCAGTGGGTTATCCGCGTCGTGCCGGAAACCGAAATCATAGGTGCCGCCGACCTTGGTGTAGGAACTGGCGACGACGACCGCGCTTTCCTCGTAGAACATCTTCCAGAACTCGCGGAAGCTAGTGTAATTGGGCGGACCTTCGACCACGAGCCGGTAACGCTCGTCCTTCATTTCGCCTTCGGGAGTAATCGGCCCCTGACCGTTGGCGATGCGTTGCTCTATTTCCCGGCGCAGCGTTCCGTAGTAGTCGGTCGCCTCGGGCGTGCCGCGGAAGGCGGTAAAAATGGGTCCGATGTAATAAATGCCGCCGAAATAAGCGTCGATGGGCGAGGGGCGGTTCTTGGCGCTTTGCAGGACCCAGCTCCAGTGTTCCTCGGTGCGTGCCGATTCCTGCATGTATTCGCGCAGCCGGTCGATGTCGAACTTCACGCCGCTGACCCTTTCGAGTCCCGGAATGATTTCCTCCTTCAACTGCTTGACCACGTAGTCCCTCATATTATCCGTGACGCCATCCACGGTTTCGTAAGGCACGTGAAGCATGAGCGTCTCGCACTTGTAATGCTGGCGCAAAAGCTCGAACCACTTCATGAAGGTAAAGCAGCCGGTATAGGACAGCACCAAAACGTCCGGGTCAGGCAGGGTGCGCCCGTCCGGTCCCTCGTTGCCGCGAAGCACCATGCCGATGTCCGATTTGACGTTGGTGCTGACGTCTTCCGTATGTCCGGCCTTTTCGGCCTCCATGACCTGGCGTCCGCTCTTCTTGCGCTTGC
>CAYOOG010000076.1:0-11549 GCA_964405515.1 uncultured Alphaproteobacteria bacterium
CCAGGGCTGCTCGGCGATCCATTCGATGGTGTCATGGCCGTCGTTGCCCTCACCACCGCCGAGAAAGGCGCCGTCCGAATCTCCGCGTCCACGCACGAACTCAAAGACCACGGCATATCCCTTATCCACCAAGCTGCGCTGAATGGGGACGAACATTGCAGCGGATGCCGTGTAGGGCGTGCGTACCAGGATCGTCGGGTACTTCCCCGGGCTCGAAGGCATCCAGATATCGGCGGAAAGCTCCACGCCGTCGCGCATGGGCACGCGGGCGTCGAAAATGTTGCGAACCTCCACGGCCTGGGCTGCCGCCTGGGCCGAAGTGAAGCTCCAGAGAAGTGCCGTGACAACAAGGGCAATTGACCGCCTAATCATCTGACTTCCCCCCGCCATCGGAAAACACCGGTAGGATCAGCGCCGAGGGATGGTCATCGTCATGGTAGACCGTCTGTTGGGCCACCCGCCATTCGGTGTCGGTCGCAATGGGGTTGCCGGTGTTCTGATTGGGGTTCACCTGGGGGTAGGCGCTGCTGGAGATCTCCACACGCACCCGGTGCCCGGCAAGAAAAGTGTGCCCTATGTCGGCCAGGGAAATCCGGTATTTCTCGACCTTGCCCGGGGTGAGCAATTCTTCAGTGCCGAAGCCGTTGCGATAGCGGGCACGGATAACGCCGGACTTGATCTGGCCGAGCTTGACCGCCCGCCCGTCCGGATAAACGTCAACGAGCTTGGCGGTGAAGTCGGTATCGCGCCCGTCGGTGGCGGCGTAAAGCTCGACCGAAACCGGCCCGATGATCTCAAGGGGCTCACTCAATACCTCACCCGTGTAGACCAGCACGTCCTGGCGCTTTTCAATTTCCCTGTGATCGCCGGCGGATTCTTGCCTTTCGAGCATGGCGGGCACCGGATTCTTTGGGTCATAGACAAAGCCGTCGGTGGGCGCGCCGCCCGGCACCGCCCAACCCAGAACACCGTCACCTTCCGCCGAATTGGCCTTGCCGCCGCTACCAAGATAGAGCCGCCGCGTCTTGTTTTGGCTTGGCGGATAAGCGTCGAAATCACGCCAGCGGTTGGCGCCGGTGACGTAGACGCGCGCCTTGGGGAAATCGAACTCCGCCCCCTCGCCCTTCAAGTAGTGAGCGTAGAAAGCCGCGTGAACGGCTTCGAGGTCCATCATCGCTTCCGGCGGGAATTCCATCTCACCCATCTTGGGGCCGCCGCCGAAGAAAGTCTGAGCGTGATCCCAGGGGCCAATGAGCAGATACTGTTCGTCCCTGGCGGGCGAGTGCGCCATCATGCCGCGCCACATATCCATGGCGCTGGTTTGGGCGCTGTCGAACCAGCCGGTAACGTGCAAGGCCGGCAGGGTAATCTTGCGGAAATCCTCGGGGCCGAGTTGCCTGCCGACCACCGGGTCGTAATCCGGGCTGCTCGGCGTCAGGATTCGGGCAAAGAGCGGAATATCGCGGCCCATGGCCTGGTCCATGGTCGCCAGGGGCCGGTGCGCGTAAACCCGGTCCCAGTCAACCAGCGGCGCGATGGCGGTCTGTTGCATGCGCCCGGAAGTGACGTTCATCCACTGCAACATGTCCATGCTGAAGGCGTTGCCGATATGCATGACGCCAAGCATTCCGCCGGTGGCGGTGGGCACGATGCACTTCAGATGGGGCGGCACAAGCCGCGCCGCCGCCCATTGCACGGCGCCCAGGTAGGACAAGCCCATGGTACACACGTTGCCATTGGACCAGGGCTGCTTGGCGATCCACTCGATGGTGTCGTAGCCGTCGTTGCCTTCGCCGTTGCCCGCGAAAACGCCGTCCGAATCCCCGCGCCCGCGTACGTCCTGATTAATGGTCGCGTAGCCCCGCGCCGCCATGGTCCGCATGATGTCGCGCGGCGGCGGCGAAAGGCGGCGAAGCGCTTTAACGTAGGGCGTGCGCACCAGGATCGCCGGATATTTGCCCGGTGCCTCGGGAAGCGCGATGTCGGCGGAGAGTTCAAGGCCGTCGCGCATGGGCACGCGGACATTGAACATCTGGCGCAATTCCGAAGTTTCCGCCGCCCCGGCCGACGCAACCGGCCCAAACAATGCGATCATTACGAATGCAACAAGCAGTCTTACCGCGTGTAGCGCAGACATATCCCGTCCCCCTGCTAGAGTCCTACGTGTACGCCAGTCAACTAAATGGTACCGGGCGCCGCGGTTTCACCCGCGACGCCCGGCCGCGGCGTTCATTGGCAGCAGCCCATTCATTTCGAAAGCACCGCCACAGTGCACGATTTCGTATCGCCGGACATGTCGGCACCCATGCATTGAGCAAGGCCGACCTTGGCGCCCTCGGCCTGGCGCTTGCCCGCCTCGCCGCGAAGCTGCTCGACGACTTCGACTACCTGGGCCACGCCGGTGGCGGCCAGGGGATGGCCGCGCCCGATGAGGCCGCCCGAAGTGTTGACGGCGACCTGACCGCCTAGCGCTGTACCGCCCTCCGCCGTCAGCCGTCCGCCCTCACCCGGCGGGCAGAGGCCCATGGCCTCCACGTGGGCGATTTCGGCGATGGTAAAAGCGTCGTGGCATTCCGCCACGTCCAGATCCTCAGGGCCGATGCCGGCCTTCTCGTAGGCCAGATTGATGCCCCGGAAGTCGGTTTCCCACTCGATGGCGTCCCAGGGGCTCTGGTAACTGCCCGAGCACAAAACCGCCGCGTCCACGCCAACGCTGCGCCCGTTTTTGGCCACCGCACCCCCTGCCAGCACCAGCGCCGCCGCGCCGTCGGCCATGGGGCAGCACTGAAACCGCGTCAGCGGGTCGGCGATCATGGGAGACTCCAGCACTTCGTCCAAGGACACTTCTTTCTGAAACAGCGCACCCGGATTGAGCGCGGCGTGCCTGCGGTTCTTCACCGTAACCTGGGCCATCTGCTCCGGCGTGGTGCCGAAATCGTGCATGTGGCGGTTGGCGCGGAGCGCAAAGCTGGCGGGCATGACCATGCCAAGCTTGGCATCCAGGTCTCCCTCGCCGGCGGCCAGCAGCCCCATGCCGGGAATGCACATTTTCTCCGCCCCGACCACCAAGGCCACCTCGGCCTGGCCAGCGGCAACGGCGTTATAGGCCAGGCAAAAGGCAGTGGAGCCTGAAGCACAGGCGTTTTCCACGTTGGCCACCAGCACGCGGCTGACGCCAACCTCGTTGAAGACGGTTTGGCCCATGGTGGTGTCACCGGTGAGTTTGCCGCCGAGAACATTGGCGAAAAAACCGGCTTCCATTCGGTTGGGGGCAAGTCCTGAGTCCAGGATTGCCGACCGCGCCGCCTCTACCCCTAAATCGACAAGCGTCTTATCCAGGTGCTGCGCGAAGGACGTGATGCCAACGCCGATAACTGAGACTTCCGCCATGGTGCTCACGCGCCCCCTGCTGGTGTGAAATAGGGCCGTCGGCAAGGCTGGCCGTGGCCGTCGTCGCCCAGCGTGCCAACGCGCAAAGCCAGGGGCATCCCGATTTCCAGACCTTCCATCTTGTCCGGGTCCAGCAGCGAAAACACCCGGGGGCCGTCTGCCAGGTCAACGTAGCCGACGGCGTAGGGCGCGGGCAGCCCATAGGGCGGCTTTGTGCGGATTATGGTGAAGCTGAAAAGCGTACCCGCCGCGCCCAGATCGGCATCCGTGGCCGGCTCCAGGCAGGTGTCGCAAAAGCGGCGGCGGGGATAGAATCGGCGGCCACAGGGCACGCACTCGCTACCCGTAAGGCAGGGGGAGTCGGCGTCCTCGCTAAACAGGCCGGGGAAGACCGGCGGCACGGTGGTGTCCGTGTTCATGATGTGGCCTCCCGGTCCCAGGTGTCGGCGGTAATACCTTCCTCGCGAAGCTGGTACTTCTTGACCCGCTCCGTCGGCGTTTTCGGCAGGGCGTCCAAAATGCGCAGGTAACGCGGCACCATGAAGTAGGCCATCCGCTCCTGACAGAACTCGGTCAGGTCTTCGGGCGTCACGCTCTCGCCGGGCTTGAGCGTGAGGCAGACCATGACCTCGTCCTCGCCCAGTTCCGACTCCGCCGCCACGGCAGCCGATTCCAAAACCGCCGGATGGGAATTGACCGTCTTTTCAACTTCGTAGGAGCTGATGTTCTCACCGCGGCGGCGCAGCGCATCCTTCTTGCGGTCGACGAAGTAGTAATACTCGTCCTCGTCCATGCGCAGATAATCGCCGGTGTGGAACCACAGATCGCGCCAGGCCTCCACCGTCTTGTCGGGCATGTTGTAGTACTCGAGCATCATGTCGTAGGGCCGCACGGGCCGGATGATCGCTTCGCCCGGCTCACCCTGGGCGACCTCCAATCCGTTGTCGTCGATCAGGCGAACCTCGTAATTTGGGTTGACGCGGCCGCAATTGCCACAACGCGGATCGTCCATGCTGTTCATCAGAGGCAGGCCGATCTCGCTCATGCCGTAGCCCTCCACCAGCTTGACGCCGAAGCGTTCCTGGCAGGCCTCAAAGAGGTCCGGCGGCGCCCCGCCGCCCATCATCACGCGCAGGGGATTGTCGGCGTCGTCGGGCTTGGGCTCCGCCTTCATCAGGATGGGGATGATGCCGCCGATATAATTGAACTCGGTGCAGCCGTACTTGCGAATTTCGTCCCAGATGCGCGAGGCGGAAAACCGCGCCGCCAGAACCATGCGTGCACCGCTGATCAGCGCCGGCATGGTGGACAACACCTGAGCATTGCCGTGAAACAGCGGCAGGGCGTTGTAAAGACAGTCACTTTCCGTCAAGGATGCCGAGGCGCACACGGTTTCGGCCATGGATATGGCGTAATTGTGGGGCATGACGGCGCCCTTGGAGGGGCCCGTGGTGCCGGAGGTGAACATGATGACGTAAGGGTCGGACCACAAGATCTCCGGCGCCTCGAATGTCCCGTCGTTATCGATCATTTCTCCGTAGGCCGTCACCGGTCGTGCCGCCTCGCCCGCCCCGTCTCCGTCCAGAACGACCAGGCGTTCAATCTTCGGCAAGTCGTCAAGGCAGGGCGCCAACTGGCCAAGGAATTCAGCTTCCATGACCATCATGCGGCAGTCCGCCTGATTGAGCATGTAAGTCAGCAACTCCCCCTTGTGGGCGGTATTCATCGGCACCAGGACCGCGCCAAGCTTGGCGAGCGCAAACCAGGTAAAAAGGAATTCCGGCCGGTTGCCGGACATCACCGCCACCTTGTCGCCCTTGATGATACCCAGGCCTTGCAGCCCGGTGGCGACCTTGTCCGATTCCCGGTCCAGGTCCTCGTACCCGAAGGTGTCTTCGCCGAAGCGGAAGAATTCCCGGTTGCCGAATTCCGTTACCTTGGCCTTGAGCGCGTTGTGGATGGTGCGCTCCCGCATGATCGCTGGTCTGGTCATTTAAACCGCCGCTCCCTTTCTTCGTCTTTCGGCCTCAGGCCGCCGAGGTTTCCAGTTCACCAGCACCGTCAATCGGATTCGGAAAACTGCCGTAGAACCTCAGAACTTCATCAGGTGGGCGCAATCGCTCCCACTCATTGTTGAACTCGTCGTAGGACTTGCCATTGGTCTTGCGCGCCTCGCGGGCCGCCTCTCGCGCCGCCGCCGTGGCTTCGCCGTCGAGCCTCAAGGAGTCCTCTTCGTAGATCACCTTGTAAAGATTTCGCGCCACCTCGTGGGTCACTCGCCCGTCGCGCAGGTCGGTCATCACCGATTCCGGGTCGCGCTCCAGCACGTCGCCATAACCCGCGCCGCCGCCCACCGGCACATAGAAGGTGTCGCCGTTGGCCAGCGGCCGTACCCGCATGATGATGGCATGGAAGTCGCTCTCGCCATCTTCGGGGATGCCCTCCTCGAAAACCTCTGCAAGATTGCCTGGCACGCTGGGGTCGCCCGCCGCCAGGCGGTCCTTCAGGTTGCCGCCCGAGACCGTGTGAATGAAGGTCGGCGGCACGGCATAGCCTCCGAAAATACCCAAGGTCGCCGGGAAGTCCGAGCCCGTGCCGAAGGCGCCGAATCCCACGGCCGGCACGTGATGCACCATGAACCCGAAGCCGACCCCGGCACCGCCCCGGTATTTGCCGTTGCCGTAGGAATTGTTGAAGAAATTGCGGAAGGTATAAATGAAAGGCCGGTCCGATTCCGTGCTTTCCACGTCCGAACAGTCGCTGACCGTGGCAAAGAAGGCGCCCGCGCCGTCCACTCCGTCCATGTCGTAGCGCGCGCCAGCGCCGGTAGCGTTAATTTCCGGCGGTATATCGGCCATCGGCTCGCCGAATTGGTTGACCCCGGCGTAGACGGGTGTGGAAAAGCCGGTGAACCAGGCGGCCACGGCGTGTCCCGGGTCGTCACCATAGGTCATTCGGGCACCGCACATAAACATGCCCTGGACGAAACAGGTTTGAATCATCGGCGCCAGGGACACCGAGGCGTCGCCCCGGCTGTTGACGAAGCTGTCTTCCGGAAAGGTCCAGTCGATGGCCTCAAGAAGGCCATTGTTGGGCGGCAGATCGTGAAAGAACCAGCCGCAGAAATAGACCATGACCAGGCCGATCAGCCCCTGATAGTAGGAATTCATGGGCCGGTCGGGCACCAAGGGTGAACTGTTGGTCAAATCAAGGTGCAGCTTGTCGCCCTTCTTGGTGACCACCATGCCGATTTTCATCAAGCCCTTGTCGGGCCCGACGATATCCAGGAACCGGGGCTGCCGGTAGACGCCGTCGTTAAGTTGACCGACTTTCCGCCGCGCCGCCTCACCGGTGATGTTGAGCAACTTGCGCAGTGAGCCGATGAAAAACTCCTCGCCGACTTCGTCGACGAAATCCTTGATGCGACGCTCTGCGGTGCGCACGGCAGCCAGCCGCGCCTTGATATCCAGGATCATGGTGCGTGCATCGCGGGTTCCGGCGGCCAGCATGGCCAGCACGTCTTCCTTAAGCGCGTGGTTCTCACCGATCTTGATGGGGGGAACCATCATGCCTTCGTCATAAATAGTGCGGGCGCTGGTGCACATGCCGCCGGGCTCGCTGCCCCCGGCTTCTCCCGTGTGTACGGCGGCGCCGACAAAACAGAGAATCTTGCCGTCGCTTATGACCGGCACGGCAAGACCCATGTCGGCGTTGTGAACACCGGCGTAGAAGGAATCGTTGTAGAAAAAGGAGTCGCCGTCCTTGGCGCCGACGGACGGCTCGTCCACCCAATGCTTGACGATGTACTTCAAGGGAATCTGGCCCAGCACCGCATGGTGGTAGATGCCAGTGGCGCATACCGAAAGGTCGCCCTGGGCGGTGAAGATGCCGAATGCCACGTCGCCCCAGCGCATGGCGGTGGAGGCCCCCAACTTCATGGTGGTCTCCTTGCCCTCCATGGCGATCATGCTCATCTTGTGCTTGAAGATTTCGAATTCGACATCGTCCACCTGACCCTGCGCCGCCTCCTCCGCCTTGGTCATGGGCTCCGGCTTCATGCGCTGGACAACTTCGTAGTCTCTGTCGTAGGCGGTGATGCTCATTTGCTTGCCTCTGCGGTTGCGGCAATTGCCGCCAGGTTTTCCATGGTTGCCGTACGGCGCCCGTCAAGGCTGAAACGCCAGCCCCCGGGCACGACGAACGTGGTGTCCACGGCCTCGATGATGGCGCGGCCGTCGATCTGGTTACCCGCTTGCAGTTCCGACAGGGCATAAACCGGCGTTTCGACAAGCCCCTCATCGGGCTGCCAATAGACTTGCCGGCTGCCGGTCTTGGCCGAAGCAGAAGGCTCTGAATCTCCCGTTTCACCCTCAGGCAGGGTGAAAGCCGGTGGATCGACCGAAGCCGTGAGAAAGAAGTTCTCGATATTGACGCCACCCTGGGGGAATACGGATTCAGGTGAATAGATTTCGGCGTAGGTGGCGGTGAATTGATCCGCCAGTTCCTTGAAGTCGTCCGCCCCACTCATTTCCAGGCGTGGCGCTGTGATCTTGGTCAGGTTGTACTGGCTGCCAAAGCGCATATCCACTTCCAGCTTGAAGTGCATCTGCGAGTCTTCGTATCCCTCCAACCTAAGGTCCCGGGTGGCGAGCAAGATCAACTCGCGCACCACGGCATTGAAGACGTCGGCGTCCTCCAGGTAGGACTGGCTCGCCCATTGGAATATCTTAAGTGTCGTCGACTTTTCCCAGACCTCGCGGATGGGCATGGTTGCCGCGCCCAGGGCGCCAAAAACGGAAGAGGCAAGCGGCACCACGACGCGATTTACGCCGATGTGCTGCGCCACGTTGCATCCGTGCGCCGCGCCCGCGCCACCGCAGGCGAAAAGCGCAAACTTGCGCGGATCGTGCCCCTTCAGGGCCACCTCGTTGAAGACTTCCTGGCCCATGCGCGCATCCACCACCCGGCGGATACGGTAGGCCGCTTCCATGGCATCGATGCCCAGGGGCGCGGCTATGTGCTCCTCGATCACCTCACGAGAGATGTCCACGTCCAACAGCATATCGCCGCCCAGGTAGTTGTCCGGATTGTAATAACCCAGCAGCAGATCGGCGTCGGTTACCGTGGGCAATGTGCCGCCCTGGTCGTAACAGGCCGGACCCGGCATGGAGCCCGCCGACTGCGGGCCGACCTCCAGCGCCTTGCCGAACGCTTCGTTGACCCAGGCGATGGAGCCGCCACCGGCGCCAATGGACTTGACCTCAATAGCGGGAATGTTGGTGCGCCAGCGGTCAATCACCGGAATAAAGTCGTGAGCCTTGATCTCGCCCTTGGCGATGACGCCGATGTCGAAGGACGTGCCGCCCATGTCGGTGAAGATAATGTTGTCGTTATTTTCCGCCGCGCCGACCAGCGCCGCCGCGTGCATGCCCGCTACCGGCCCGGCATTGTGGGTAAGCACGGCGCGGGTGCGCGAGACTTTCTTGGTGCCGCCGGTGTTGTGCACCAGTACCAGGGGCTTGTCGTAGCCGCTGTCGCGTAACTCGTTGCCAAGCTTGGTCATTTCATCGGCCATGACGCCGTGGATGTAAGCGTTGACGATGGCGGTCATGGTGCGCGTGTATTCCCCGGCCTTTGGTGATATTTCCGACGACAAGACCACCGGCATCGAGCCCAGGTAATCCTCCGGGTACTCTTCTTCTATGACCTCTTTCACCAACTGCTCGTGCACCGGATTGACGAACGACCACAAGAGGCAGACCACGAATCCCATGGCGCCACGGTCCACCAGGCCCTGAAGCTTGGCCATGATCTCTTCGCGGGTGAGCGGCTTCAAAACGTTACCAAAGGAATCGATGCGCTCGCCAAGGCCCACAACCATGTTCGGCGAGATCAGCGGCGGCGGCTTTTGCACGCGCGCCATGTCGCGCATCTCGGGCGGCGACAGACCGTCCGCCCAACTGCGGCCCCGGCCCAGGAATATGGTGTCTTCGAATCCAGATGTCGTGATGAGGCCAAGCTTGGGGCCGGTACGCTCGATCACCGCGTTAGTGCCCACGGTTGTCGAATAGCGCAGGGATTCGACCGCGCCCATGTATGTCCCAACGTCTTCGCCGGACTGCCGCGCCAAGCCCTGCATGCCCTTCATGAAGCCAACGGACAGATCGAAGTGGGTGGTGGGGGTCTTGAAATTTCGCACGGCGCCTTCAGCGTCCGTTGCCACGCAATCGGTGAAGGTGCCGCCCACGTCGATGCCGATATTCAAAGCCATATTCTTCTTCTTTCCGATTAAACAGACGTGCTGATGCGGCTTGAGACCGCGCGCAATTGTTCGATGTCCGCCCCTGCCGCCAGCGGCCCATCGCTGGTAATGAAATGGGGCCGACCCGCCCAAGGCGAAGAGTCGCTAAGGATGCCCTCAACCGCCGCCGCCGCCGCACCTTCGCCGTCTTCAAGATCAAGTGCCAGCCCACAGCCAATTGCGGCGGCGCCCGTGAGCGCATCGTCGGCCCCCGGCGCCAGAACAAGGAAATCCATTTTGAGCCCCGTCAGACCGTCCGCCGGTGGCGTATCCCCCGCCCCGATATGGAGCGCCGTGGCGACGTTGTAGTGGGCGACAAGATTTCTAAGGGCGTTATAGGCACGCCGCCCCGTCTTGGCCCAGTCGATGCCCGCCGGCGGATCGCTTTCCACGAACAGCAGCATGTCGGGCCGGGCCTTGCAGAACCCTTCGGCGATCGCCAGTTGCGCCTGTTTGACCTCGCCCACACGATCCACGGCCTGATCGCCGAACAACTGCCCGGCCAGGGTCAGCGGCCCGGTCATCACGGCAATGCAGCCGCGAGCCGCGCGCTGGGTTTGGAACAGGCGCTCCGCCGTGTCCATGGCCGCCGCCAGCCTGCCGGCGGGCGCCCAGGAATCGTCCAACCCGTCCGCCGCCGCGATCGATTCCGCCGTCAGAGCCGTATCAAAGCCCACGGCCACGGCGTCGAGTCCGAGAAGGTCTGCTGTCTTGGCGAGGTTGTTGGCCCAGGCCGTGGCATCACCGGTCATGTCCAGGTAGCCGATTCCGCCGACGCGCGCCGCCAGCGGCTCGACGAACGGCGCGAAGGGCGGCCTCGGCGGCGTTACGCCGCCCAGCAGGGAATCAAACAGTTGCCGTCCCGTTGTCATGTCAGTTCTACAGTCCATGCTTCTTCTTCAGGGCGTCCACGTCCAACTCGATCTCGTGAGTGATGGGATGGCCGGGTGGCAGGTATTCGTTTTCCATGATCGTGCCGCAGTTGGGGCAGTAAAACTCGATCAGGCGGCAATAATCCGGGTTTGGCTTGAAACTATAGTCTTGCCCTTCGACCAGGGGGGGGTGCACCTCTTCAAGCGGCTTCTCGGCGATCAGGCAGCCTTTCTTGTAGTTTTCACGCAGATTGTGAATCTCCGCGCCGCAGCGATTGCAGCACCAAAACTCGGCCTTTAGGTCGGCATCCAGATATTCGGTAATTCTAATCTTCATCGCCATTGCCTCGTTCAAGCATGGCATTGCCATGGGTGTCTATGGTCAGTCCCCAGCCTTCGGTCACCAATATGGTCGTCTGGTCCGATTCCACGATGGCCGGGCCGGCGATGGCGTGGCCGTTCTCCAGCCTTGGCCAGTCGTACACCGGAATGGCAACCGCCTCACCGCCGCCCGACAAGACCTCGCGCTCGGCTTTCAGCGCTTGATCAACCTTCTGTTTGGCGGCGGGAGCGGGTTCTGCTTCATAGTGGGGCACGGCCGCCGTTGCTAGATACCCGAGCGTCCCGAGCATCAGATTCTTCGCCTTGGAAGCGTCCGCGCCCAGCACCTCGCGCACGTGACCGGCGAGTGCCGCCAAATTGCCGCCGTTCACTTGATCGGGCACGGCGGGGACGATCACTTCCTCGCCACCGGCACCCTCGATAAACAATTGCAAGACCGCTTTTTCGGGATCGTGCTCGAATCCCTCGCCCCGCATGTCCCGCGCCGCTTCCTGCTGCATTTGTGCCAGCGCGTCTTGCAGCGGCTGCACGTCAGCACCGTTCGCCAGGTCGATATCCAGACGGCGGTAATATAAATGCCCAACGTCCGCCAAGGACGAGGAAAAGGCCGAATAACGCCCGGACCCCGCTCCCTACTCTCGACC
>CAYOOG010000077.1:0-11543 GCA_964405515.1 uncultured Alphaproteobacteria bacterium
AGCTCGGTTAAGGCCGCGCTACCAAGAGACCACCGGAGGCAAGATGCCCGGTTACAGCACCCTCGATCAATTGGACGTCGCGGGAAAGCGCGTGCTGCTGCGCGTCGACCTGAACTTGCCCATGGACGCCGACGGCAAAGTCAGTGACACCACGCGAGCCGAGGCCGTGGCGGGCACGGTCCGCGAACTGGTCGGGGCCGGCGCGAAGGTTGTGCTGCTGGCCCACCGGGGCCGTCCCAAGGGCGCGGCGGATTCCGCGCTCAGCCTCGCGCCTATTGTTGATGTCATTGCCAAGGTATTTGGGCAACCAGTGGCCTTTGCCGGTGACTGCGTGGGCGCTGAAGCCGAAGCCGCCGTGGATAAACTCAATCCTGGCGAGGTGTTGCTCTTGGAAAACCTGCGCTTTCACGCGGGCGAGGAGGCCAACGACAACGACTTCGCCGCAGAGCTGGCGGCGCTGGGCGAGATATACGTCAATGACGCTTTTTCCTGCTGCCATCGGGCCCACGCCTCGACCGCCGAGCTGGCGGCGCTGCTGCCCGCTGCTGCGGGCCGGGCGCTGGAAGCCGAATTGGCGGCACTGGAAGGCGCACTCGGGTCGCCGGAGAGGCCGCTCGCGGCGCTGGTCGGTGGGGCCAAAGTCTCGACCAAGCTTAGCGTGCTTGGCAATCTGGTCGATAAGGTGGATCAGATCATCATCGGCGGCGGCATGGCGAATACTTTTTTGTTTGCAGAGGGCCGTGGGGTCGGCGCGTCGCTCTGTGAGCACGACATGGCGGACACCGCGCGGGAAATAATGTCCCGAGCCAAGGACAGTGGCTGCGAAATTGTCTTGCCCCTGGATTTGGTGGTCGCGGCCGAGTTCAAGGCGGGCGCCCCGTGCCGAACTGTCGGCCTCGACGACGTTCCCGCCGATCAGATGATTTTGGACGTTGGGGCGAATACCGTCGATGATCTGAAGGCGCGCTTCGCCCAATGCCGGACGCTGGTCTGGAACGGACCTTTGGGCGCCTTCGAGATTTCTCCCTTCGACATAGGCACGAACTTGGCGGCCCAAGCGGCGGCGGCAATGACGGTCGCCGGACAACTGAATACCGTGGCCGGCGGCGGCGACACGGTGGCCGCCTTGAAGCACGCCGGGGTCGCGGAGCAATTCACCTATGTTTCGACCGCCGGAGGCGCCTTTCTTGAGTGGCTCGAGGGCCGGGACCTGCCCGGCGTGATGGCGCTGACGAGCCAGCCGAGATGACCACCGCGGCAATGGAAAAGGCGCCGCCCATTGTCTACGATTGTCTGGAACATACCCGGGCCGCCCTCGAAGCGGCGGCACAAACCGGCCAACCCATCAGCCTTCTTTCCGCTCCCGATGCGGCGGCCTATCTGGGACCGCGCTACCTGCTACGGGCGGCGGAAATCGCCCAGGCCGAGTACCGCCAAGTCGATTGCCTGATCGTTCTGGATTGCGGTGGGGCGGCGGCACTGGCCATGGATGCCCTGGAGCAGGGCTGCCCGGCCATTTACGTCAAAGGCGATCGAGAGCTCCGGCAGAAGCTTGAGGACATCGCGAAAAAGCACGGCGCGCGCGTTGTCGGGAAGCTGCCCCGGGCGCTCGACCTGCGAACCTCCAGCGATCCTTTGGCCGATTGCCTGGCCTGGCTGAAATCAACAGGATAATCAGCATCCAGGCGGCCGGGCTGACGTTGCAATAGCGCCGGGGAGGCGTTATTCAATCACAACTCCGACACCCCATGAGTCGATTACTCAAACCAACACAAACACCCATCAAGGCAAAGAGTGACTTCTAGCACCCGGGAAACCGCCCCTGAGCAATTGCCGTCCTGCCGGCTCTATTTGATTTCGCCGCCGGTGATTGATATCGGCATCTTTGCCGACCGGCTTCGTGAAGCGCTCGGCGCCGGCGACGTGGCGACCTTGCAGTTGCGCTTGAAAGAAGCGGACGACGACAGCGTCCGCCGGGCCGCCGAGCGCTGCCTGCCCATTTGCCACGAACACGACGTCGCCCTGCTCATTAACGACCGGCCCGACCTGGCGGTGGAAGTCGGCGCCGACGGCGTTCATGTCGGCCAAAAGGACGCCAGCCTCAAAGAGGCACGCACCGCCCTGGGGCCGGACCACATCGTCGGCGTGACCTGCCACAATTCCCGCCACCTGGCTCTGGAAGCGGCGGAGAACGGCGCCGATTACGTCGCCTTCGGCGCGTTCTTTCCAACGACAACGAAACAACCTGATTTCCAAGCCGAGCCCGAAATACTCGAATGGTGGCAAAGCTTCATCGAAGCACCCTGTGTCGCCATCGGCGGCATAACGACTGATAATTGTGCCTTGCTTGTTCGCGCCGGCGCGGACTTTCTCGCCGTGAGCAGCGGGGTCTGGGATTACGACCAGGGCCCCGGCGATGCGGTGAGCAAGTTCAACCAAGTGATCGCCCAAGCGCACGATGGACAAGTAACTGATAAATAAAAGGAAACGGCGGGTTTGAATTGGCCTGACCGACCTGATAGGTTGCGCCGCGCCATGGGGCCCGCACAATAGGAATTAGCGATATGAAGATAAATGGTAACGCCATCAAGCCCGGCCATGTGATCCAGCACAAGGGAGAGCTTTGGCAAGCGGTAAAGATCGCGCACACCCAGCCGGGCAAGGGCGGCGCCTACCTGCAGGTTGAACTGAAAGGCCTGAAGAGCGGCACCAAATTGAACGAGCGATTTCGCGCCTCCGAGGATGTGGAAAAGGTGCGACTGGAGCAACGCCCCCATCAGTTCCTCTACGAGAACAGCGGCATGTATACCTTCATGGACAATGAAAATTTCGAACAGATCGAGCTTAGCGGCGAGGTCATCGGCGAGGCCAGCCGCTATCTCCAAGACGGTATGGAAGTCAGCATTGAGAGTTTTGAAAGTTCAGTCCTGGGCGTCGCATTGCCCGATACCGTGATCCTGGAAGTCACGGAGACAGAACCGACGCTCAAAGGCCAGACCGCAGCGGCGTCCTACAAACCGGCAGTTCTGGAAAACGGCGTGAAGACCCTGGTGCCGCCATTCGTGAACAACGGAGACAAGGTAGTCATAAGCACCTCGGACGACAGCTACACTAAGCGGGCCGACTAGAGCCTAAACCGGCCCCGGCGATAAAGGTTCCCTTTAATGGCGCTCAAGACCGCCCTTATCAACGTCATGGAACAGGCGGCCCGAAAGGCCGCACGCCCCATGCTGCGCGACTTAGGCGAAGTGGAACAGCTTCAAGTATCGCGCAAGGGTCCGGCGGATTTCGTCTCGGCGGTCGATCACAAGGCCGAGAAAATCCTTGTGGCCGAGCTCGGGCGGGCGCGGCCCAAGTTTGGTTTCCTCGCGGAGGAAAGGGGTGAAGTGCCGGGCGAAGACCCGAACCAGCGCTGGATCATCGACCCCCTGGACGGCACCACCAATTTCCTGCACGGCATTCCCCATTTCGCCGTGTCGATCGCTCTGGAGCACAACGGTGAAATCATTGCCGGTGTTATCTACGACCCCATAAAGGACGAATGTTTTTGGGCGGAAAAAGGCATCGGCGCTTTTTTGAACGAGCGCCGCCTGCGGGTATCCGCCCGCGGTGAACTGCGTGACACCATTTTCGCCACCGGTATTCCTTTTCTGGGCCGCGAAGGACACGGGGAATTCCACGCCATTCTGCGGCAGATTACCGACAAAGTGGCCGGCATCCGGCGTTTCGGCTCGGCGGCGCTGGATCTCGCCTATGTGGCGGCCGGGCGTTACGACGGATTCTGGGAAAGCGAACTCAACATTTGGGACATTGCCGCCGGCATTATCATTGTGCGCGAGGCCGGTGGCTTCGTGACCGATTTCTCCGGCGCCGAGGCCCGGCTGGCGAATGGTGAAATTGTCGCCGCCAACGCGAACCTGCATCGACCGCTCATGCAAATGATTGCCGCCGGACAGCGTGAGAACACCGAAGATACACCCTAAGTTACGGAAATCATGGGATTTTCCGGACTTTATCCCCAAATTGGTTGTTCTCGACTGGCCCCTAAGTTAAGGTTTGCGGCCCCGCGCCCGGGACGGCGCGAATTGGAGCGGAACGGGACACACGATTGACATGATGACCGGAATTCATACCGGAAGAGCGAGCTTTTCCGGGCGACGCTTAACTCTTCGCGCCGCCGCCGGGCTGGCCCTGCTATTGCCTCTTGTCTTGACCTTAGGCACGTCCGCGCAATCCCAAGTTTTCACGCCCCAGGCGATGCCGCCTACGGTCATCGTGGGCGGGCCGGGGCAGCAGCCGGTTGTTGTCAACATGGATGCGGTGGATGACGCCGCACGTCATGATTATGCCGCCCGGCGGCTCATGATGCCGGGCGCGGAGGCGGCGTACCGGTCGCGCCTGATGCTGCGCCAGCCCAACGTCAGATCAAGTTCAGTGGGCTCAGCCCCCCGCGCGACGACAAGCGTTCAGGAACGCCGGCCCGCACCGGCACCGGCGCTTTTGTCGGCGAGCGGCAGCGGTCCGGTTGGTGGCGCCGGTCGCCATGCCGAAGAGCCGGATTTCGCCATGGTGGACAACCTCTTGGACAGCCTGTCCGGGGATGCGCCACAAGAAGCCGACGTCGCGGACCCAGTGGATTTGCTGGAGGAGACCTCGGACGCCGATTACGCCGCCATGTTTGACACCAGCCCCGAAGTGACCGAGGGGCCCCAGGAGGAAGTCGTGGCGGTCCCGCGCGTGGACGTAACCAAAGAGCCGCTTGCCGAGGATTTGAGTGATCAAGTCGCCACGGCGCCCGAGCCCTTAATGCCGATTCCGGCAACCGAGACAGAGGCGGTCGAGGAAGAAGTTGTGGCGGATATATCCGCCGCGGCGCCCGAGCCGATCTTGGAGACGGTTACCGCTTTGCCCGAGGAAGTACCGGCGGCGGCGCCAGAGCCGGCAACAAAACCAGCGACAGAGTCCGCCAACAAAAAGCCAACTCAATTGGCTTCCTTGCCTACACAAGCTGATTCCGGAAGTGTCCTGCGCCAAGTCATGGTGGAATTCGAACCCGACAGCATCGAGATTTCCGGCGACATGGAATCCATGCTCGACGCCCTTGGCGCTCGTCTTGTCAAAGAAAACACCAGGATCAAGCTGCAGGCCTTCGCGAGCAAGGCCGGCGATGCCGCGGGCGCAAGCCGCCGACTATCGCTGAAACGCGCGCTGGCCGTCCGCTCTCATCTCATCGAGCACGGTGTCCGCAGCACCCGCATTGATGTGCGCGCCAACGGAATCGCTGGCGACGATAAACCGTCCGAGCGTGTGGACGTATCCGTCACCCAATAGGTAGTCAAGTGCTCACGGCCGATCCCGACGATCGCACAGGCGCGCCAGATGAGCGCGCGCCCGACAGCGAGCCATCAACACCCCGTGCCGGAAGCAGCGGCATGAATAATCCGACGCGCTTTCTTGGGCGCATGGCCGCCTTTGTGATTGCTGTCCTTGCCGCCGGCGCACTGCTTTTTCAACCCCTGCACGGTGCCTTTCTTGCCAACCCCGCACTCAACGGCCTTATCGGCGGCGTGTTGGTTCTTGGTATCGTCTACGTCTTTCGCCAAGTGTTGATTCTTCGTCCGGCCATCGAATGGATAGAGTCCTTTCGCGAAGAAGGCGCCGGAGAAGAAGAAGGCGCCGGAGAAGATGACTCGCGACCATCCCTTTTGGCCCCCATGGCGGCCATGTTGGCCGAACGCCAGGGTAGACTTTCCTTGTCGGCCGTTTCCATGCGCTCGGTATTGGACGGCATAGGATCCCGGCTTGATGAGTCCCGTGAGATATCGCGCTATCTTATTGGATTACTTATATTTTTGGGCCTCTTGGGAACCTTCTGGGGGCTCTTGGAAACGGTCTCCTCGATCGGCAATACCATAAAGAGTCTGACCGTGACCTCGGATGATTTCGCCACGGTGTTCGAGGACTTCAAACTTGGTCTTGAGGCGCCGCTGTCGGGGATGGGCACGGCTTTTTCATCGTCGTTGTTCGGCCTTGCCGGTTCGCTGGTTCTGGGTTTTCTCGACCTGCAAGCCAGCCAGGCGCAGAACCGCTTCTACAACGACTTGGAGGATTGGCTGTCCACGATCACGCGCCTGTCCAGCGGCACCGCCGTCGGCGATGGCGACCAATCCATCCCTGCCTATGTCAGCGCGCTTCTGGAGCAAACCGCCGATACTTTGAACAATCTGGAAAGGGCATTTTCACGCAGCGAGGACAGCCGCGGCTCGGTAAACACCGCGCTCACGTCACTGTCCGAAGGCCTAGCCGCATTGACGGATCAAATGCGGACCGAGCAGCAGTTGATGGTGAAGCTGGCCGAGAACCAGATGGAATTGGGCCCGGCGCTGGAGCGCCTGGCGACCAATATGGACAAGCTTTCCCTGGCGCAAGGGACCGGCGGCATGGACGAAGCAAGTCGCACCCACCTGCGGCAGATCGACGTGCACGTGACCAAGTTGGCCGAAGACAGCGCCGCCGGGCGCGAGCAACTGGTCAAGGACTTGCGCGCCGAGATCAAGCTGCTCGCCCGCACCATTGCCGCCGTCGGCGAGCAGGAGCGATCGTAGGCAACCATGGTCACGCACGCCCGTGCGAAATTCCGCGGACAACGAAACGCCGATATCTGGCCGGGCTTCGTAGACGGTTTGGCGACCCTGTTGCTGGTTATTGTCTTTTTGCTATCTGTTTTCGTGCTGGCGCAATTCTTCCTCAGTCACGCTCTCACCGGCCGCGACGCCGCGCTGGCGGAACTGAATCAGAAATTCCTGGCCCTGGGTGAGCTGTTGGACCTGGAGCGCGTAGCCAATGACAGCTTGCGCAAGGACATGTCCCAGCTTTCCGCGACCCTGCAAGATGCGAACCGCGCCCGCGACGAGGAGGCCGGTCGCGCTGATCGCGCCGAGGCCACAATCGCCAGCCTCACCTCTGTCGTCGCCGAACGGGATTCGGCTCTGGGCCGGTTGGAGGATCAGGCCGAACAGTTGGAGCGCGACCTGACCCAGAGCAATGCTGTCTCGGCCCAGGCCCTTGCCCGGATAGAGCATCTCAACCGCCAGATCAGCGCACTGCGCGGGCAGTTAACTCGCCTCGAAGTGGCGCTGGAAGTCGCCGAACGCAAGGACTTGGAGCAGAAGACCATCGTCAAGAATCTGGGCCAGCGGCTCAATCAGGCGCTTGCCGCCAAGGTCAGCGAGCTGGCCAAATACCGCTCCGCCTTTCTTGCACGGCTGGCGGAGGTTGTGGGTGACAAGCCGGGCGTAACCATCGAGGGCGACCGCTTCGTCTTTCAGTCAGAAGTGCTTTTTGCTTCGGGCTCCGCTGAACTGGAGGAGGACGGCAAGGCTGACCTCGCCACCATCGCCGACATCTTACTGCAAGTGGCGCCAGATATTCCCCAAGACGTGCGGTGGGTGTTGCGCGTGGACGGCCACACCGACCGCGTGCCCATTTCAACGGCGCGCTATCCCTCTAACTGGGAACTCTCGGCGGCCAGGGCTATTTCAGTTATTCGCTACCTGATGGAACGCGGCCTGCCCCCTGACCGTCTGGTCGCCGCCGGTTTTGGCCAGCACCATCCCATGGACCCGAAGGCGGACGTGGTCGCCGACCAGCGCAACCGCCGCATCGAACTTAAGTTGACCGAGCGCTAACGCCTCAGCCCGATGCTGCAAGGCCAACTGTCGATGGGCCGCCATTCTGGAACTGCAAGGCCGCCAGCCGGGCATAGAGGCCGTCCTGTTCCAGCAGTTCCTGGTGTGTGCCCGTGGCCACGACCTTGCCCGCTTCCATGACCACAATGCGATCCGCCTTCAGCACGGTGGCCAGGCGGTGGGCAATCACCAAGGTTGTGCGATTTTCCATCAGCTTCTCAAGCGCCGACTGAACAAGGCGTTCGTTTTCGGCGTCCAAGGCGCTGGTCGCTTCGTCCAGCAAGAGCAAGGCCGGATCACGCAGGATAGCCCGGGCGATGGCAATACGCTGGCGCTGCCCCCCGGAGATCCGAAATCCGCGTTCGCCGAGGTCGGTGTCCAGACCGTCCGGCAGGCGATTGAGAAATTCGTCGGCCACGGCGGCCCGCGCGGCGGCCTCGACCTCTTCATCGCTGGCCCCTGGGCGCCCGTAGCGGATATTCTCCCGCGCGCTGGTGGCAAAGAGCGACGGTTCCTGCTGCACCACGCCGATGCGGGCCCGCACCTCTGTAGGTTCAGCATCCACAAGATCTACGCCATCGACAAGAATGGATCCCTTTTGCGGATCATAGAACCGCAGCAATAGTTGAAACACTGTGGTCTTGCCGGCCCCGGACGGCCCAACCACGGCCACGGTTTCGCCCGGCTTGACTTCCAAGGTGAAATCGTCGAGCGCCGAGACCTCCGGCCGCATGGGATAATTAAATGTCACGTTCTCCATGCGCACTGTGCCGGTCGCCGGGCTTGGCAGACTGATCGGTTTCTCCGGCACCTGGATATCCGATTCCACGGCCAGCAATTCCATCAACCGTTCCGTGGCCCCGGCAGCTCGTTGCAGATCTCCGTAGACCTCGCTCAAGGCACCGGTGGCGGACGCCGTGAGGATGGCATAGAACACGAAGGCCGCCAGTTCACCACCGCTCATGCCGCCGCCAGCCACATCTTTGGCCCCCAGCCAAAGCACACCGTCAATGGCGCCGAATATGATCAAGATGACGTAAGCGGTCAGCCAGGCACGCGCCGTGATGCGGCGCATGGCCACCCTGAAGGCGTCCTCGGCTACTTCTGAAAACTCGCGGCGGTGAATTTCCTCGTGCGTAAACGCCTGCACCGTTTGCACTGCGTTCAAGGTCTCCCCGGCTATGGCGGAGACATCGGCGATGCGATCCTGGCTGCTGCGCGAAAGCCGCCGCACCATGCGCCCGAAAATGACGATCGGCAGCACAACCACGGGCACGAACACAAGAACCGCGCCGCTCAGTTTGGGGCTGGTTATGGCCAGCATGGCCACGCCACCAATCAACAACAACAGATTTCGCAGGGCGATGGAGGCCGTTGAGCCCACGACGGTTTGAATCAGAGTTGTGTCGGCGGTAAGCCGCGATTGAATTTCGGCACTTCGGTTAACCTCGAAAAAAGCCGGGCTGAGACCGATAACATGTCCGTAGACGACGCGACGAATGTCGGTGACGACACGCTCGCCGAGGCGGCTGACCAGGTAGAAACGGGCGAAGGTAGAAGCCGCAAGAACCAGGGCCACAAGAAGCAGCGCGGCAAAGTACTGATCGATGAACACGGTGCTTTCACCGGCGAAACCGTGGTCCACAAGGCGGCGTATGGCCTGACCGATGCCGAGCGTGGCGCCCGCGGCGATGACCAGCGCCACAAGAGCGCCGCCGATCAATCCCTTATGGGGGGTGAGAAACCCAAGAAGCGGCCTCAGGCTGCCAAGCTTGCGCCCGCGCGGCCGTTCCTCATCCACTCTCAAATTTGCCTGTGCTGAACCTTCCAACTTACCCTGTCCTTGATCGATCCGGGAGTAATACTCTAGCCGATGGTGACGGTCGCGCCGGTGACGTCGGTCAATTCCGCCGACAAAATTTCGTATAACTTGCCGTCATCCCGCGTCGATTCCCAATCGCCGCTTTCCGAACAATAGGCGAAATGCCCGGCACCGCTTAAAGGCGAGGAAAGCCAAATCTGCTTGAGCGGCAGATGGCGGTTAATAATGAATACCCGGCCATCGTCAAGCTCGATATTCAGAACACCATCCTTGAGCTCGGCATCAAAGTCTTCCGCCCCGCTATCTTCCAGCCGGTCAAGAATGCGCGTGAGCGTCTGCTCCGCCAGGCTCGCAAACCCGCTTTCTTCCAGGGGCATAAGGCGACCCTCCACTTTGGCCGGGAATGGCCGCGAGGGGCTGGTATAACAGGACTGGCGGCGTGGCCACAAGCTTGGGCGCCAGGGCAGGAAGGACTCTAGCTTGCATATCGGGGCCGGCTTCGTTATATAACCCGCTCCACGGCCAAGGACCTGGTGCAATGAAGAAAGACATCCATCCGGATTACCATACGATAAACGTGGTCTTGACCAATGGCACCACGTTCCAGACGCGCTCGACCTACGGTTCCGAAGGTGACACGCTGACGCTCGAAATCGACCCGGAATCCCACCCGGCGTGGACCGGCGGGCAAAAGAGGCTGGTCGACTCAGGCGGTCAGGTGGCCCGGTTCAACAAGAGATTTAAGGATTTCAAGATCAATTAGTGGCGCACCGCCGCGCTGCACGGGGTATCGCCGTGCAGACTGTTATCCACAAGGCACAGCCGAGCAAATAGCTCGGCTGCTTGCGTTTTGAGGCTCTTGAACTCCGCCGGCAAATTTTCGTCCTCGCCATTTTGTCCTTCGAGACCGCGCGACACTGAGCCCAGCCGATTCTCCTCCCTTAGCGCCTCGTCTCGCGTGACCTCGCCTTCTTCGACTGCGCGCTGCATGAAGAACCAAGCCATGATTTCCATGATCTGGGCGGTCAGCAGTTTGCTCTGCCAGGCATAAGCCGCAGCCTCCTGGTCCGGCAGCGTCATCTCGTCCGGATTGCCCGGTCCATTGAAATAGGCCGAGACTTCCACGAGACAATCCTGCGCCTCTTGGTAAAGATTCTGCAGGCTGCTGCTTTCTGAAAATCCGCTAAGCCCGGCAGTATCGGCAACGGCAATTTCGCTTTTCTGGCCCATCTCAAACTCCTGGCGATTCTTGGTTTATGCCACGGGGCTCATGCCACGGCGGCTGTGTGCCGAACCCGAGTAGCCCTTAACGCTTAAGAGTACGCCAGCAATAGTTAACCTTTTGTTAGCGGTTGGAAGGCGTTAGCCAATGCAACGAACTTTCCGGGCACGAAGGCATCTTGAAATAAGAACGCGGGACGCCACGTTTAGGATGTGCCTGCCGCCGTAACGGGGCTGGCCAATACGCCGATCCGGCCATGTGGCGGATCAGATTTGAACCTCATATCGCTTCAAAGGAGGATATTGAGCTATGCGTGAATTTGATTTTTCACCCCTTTTGCGTTCCACCATTGGCTTCGACAACGTCAACCGCCTGCTTGAGGCGGCCTCTCGTGCCGACGCCTCTGATACCAGTTACCCACCTTACAACATTGAGAAAGTGGGAGAGACCGACTACCGCATTTCGATGGCAGTGGCCGGTTTCACCATGGACGAGTTGAACGTCACCGTGCGCGAGAACGTGCTGCACATTTCGGGCAAGGCCCAGGAAAACGATGCCTCCCGCAAGTTCCTGCACCATGGCATCGCCCGCCGTGCCTTCGAGCGTCGCTTCCAGTTGGCTGACAATGTCATCGTCACGGGCGCCAAGTTGGAACATGGTGTGTTGCATCTTGAATTGGTGCGCGAGATTCCCGAGACCCACAAGCCAAGGCAGATCGCCATCGAAACACCTGGTGATAACAAGGTCATCGACAACAAGGCAGCCTGACGACCACCATAGAGTTGCCACCGCCTCCCGCTCCCCCTTCCCA
>CAYOOG010000078.1:0-6317 GCA_964405515.1 uncultured Alphaproteobacteria bacterium
TGAATCATGATCAAATCGTTTTGGGAATCCCGTTAATGGGTCCGGACCCTAGACTCTCTTACACGGCCATCTGCGCCGTTGTCTCGTTCTCGCTGTCGGGTTGTGGCAGCCTTTACGAGGTAAATGTCCCAAGGGACATTCGTGACGAATATGTCACCTCCTATCCCGTACGTTCCATAACCGGGTTCACACAGGGGTTGGCTTGCCTTGGGCGGATGCTCAGGAAGGCCGGCGTCGATCCGATTCTGGTAACCTCGGCGCCGCTGCCGGACTTTTCCGAATCCCGCGGCGCTGCGGGCTTTGGCGCGCGGGAGATGCTGATTTCAGCCATTTCAGAGGTATCACGCGAAAGCGGCTCGGTTCGCTATGTTGCCTATGACCGCGCCACGCCGGATATCATTGCCCTGCAGTCGGCCCATCCCGACAAGGCGAATTTCAAGGTGCCAGATTTTTTCATTCGCGGCGCCATCACGCAAATCGAAAAGACCCCTTTCACCACCCAACGCGGCAGCAGCGTCGACGCGGATTCCGTGCAAAAAGAAATAAAGCGGGTGGGTCTCGCCTATTCAAACAGCGTCAGGCTGAGCTCGATCTCCATGGAACTGAACATGGGTATGATCAGCACGTTCCAGATTTTGCCGGGCATTTCGGCATCCAACTCCTTGGCCGTGTCGTCCCGGGGCAAGGCCGGGGAAATTGCCCTCAGCGTGTGGAAAATCGGCGCCCTTTATAACATCAACGAAAATGAATCGAAGGCCTTGAGCACGGCGCTTAGGGCGCTGATTGAGGTTGGCGTCATAGAACTTTTCGGCAAGCTCTATAGCCAGCCCTATTGGGAGTGCCTTGCCCAGCTTGGATCGAACGCAAAGGCGCGCGCCGAAGGCCTGGACAAGTTCAACAAAATGAATGACCGCGACCGGGCCGATTTTGTGGCGCGCGAGCTGCGGCGGCAGGACTACCTGAAGCATGGCGGCGATGTCTATCTTGAGCACGGCGTCTATACCGATGATTTCCGGTTGGCGATTGCCAAGTATCAGGCCCGCTACAATCTGGTCGGCAATACGCTCATCAGTTTCCCGCTGTTTGAAAAACTGTATCGCCAATCGAAAGTGTCGCTGTCGGACCTCGAGCCGGGCTCGGCTTTGGGCCCGAGCGTCGATTGGTTGCAGGAGACCTATTCAAACGCGCCGGACGCCCGCATAGAAGCCATCGCGGAAGAAGACCCGCAGGCGAAAGCGGGCAAAGTGTCGGACACGAAAGCCAAGAAGAGCACGAAATCCGACGAAGACAAGAAGGCCAAGGAGACTACAGGCGGCAAATCGGGCAAATAGCGGGTACATGAATCGACAGTGAATTGACGGTCTATTGAAATGCCATGTCGATGATTGCTCAGAGGCGAAGAAAGCGACAACAACCGGATGCGGGCATAAAGGTGCGGCTTGCGCGTCTAGAAACAGCGTGCCGATCCGGCGCCCGCGTCTACTGGCTGGGAGTTTGCCTGGCAATGGGTGGGGCGCTCGTGTTGTCCTCCGGTGTTCTACTGGCCGATGAAGCCGAAAAGATTCTGGGTGTTGATGATACCCCGTCCGAAGTTAGAGCGGTCATCGACGCCGCCATGGCCGATCCAAAAAAGAAGAAGGGAGACCTTAGCAAGCTGGGGGATGGGGCGCGAGATCTGCCGGGCCCCGGCAGCGTCACCGGTGATGCTAGTAAGCTTGGCAAGCAAATCCTCCAAGGCATGGAAGGTGGCGCGGGCGGCGAGGCGAGCGCCAGCGCCCCCCGTAAGCTGAAGCTGCTGAAATTTGAGAAGGTCGACATCAAGGCGAAAATGACCGCCAAAGAATCCAATGATATTGCCGAGAAAATTAACGACAAGATAACGGCGGCGACCAAGGTTGCTTTGGCGGGTGTGCCCACCGCGGCCAGCATCTCCAAGAAAATAAGTTCGGCGCTGGCCCGGGCGACGGAACCGGTGCCCTCACCAGATACCGATGTTGGAGAGTTCAAGCCCAGCGAACTTCACAAGATCCACGAGGGCGTTGCCAAGAGCCTGAAGGAAGCCGGTATCGATAAGGATCCGCAAATCGCCGATGCGCTCAAGAAGTTGGGCGAGGCCACGGCGAACGCCCAACGGACGGTAAATCACGTGCTGGCCGGCAAGATACCGGGCGCGGAGGGCAAGGTTGACAGCGCGGTAGCCGGCGCGGAGGGCAAGGTCGACGGCGCTGTTACCGGCGCACAAGCCAAGGTCGACGGCGCTGTTGCCGGCGTGGACTCCAAGGTTGATGGCGCGGTGGCAGGCGCGGAGGCCAAGATTCCGGACGTGGCCTCAAAGGTGCCCGATGTGGCCAAGGACGTAGATGCCAAGGTTGCCGGTATTGCCGGGGATGTAGATTCGAAGATTCCCGATGTAGCGGGAAAAGTGCCGGACGTTGGGGACAAAATTCCCGACGTGGCCTCCAAGGTGCCCGATGTGGCCAAGGACGTGGCCGGCAAGATCGCCGGTGCTTCCAAGGATATAGACGCCAAAGTTGCCGGTGTGGCCAAGGACGTGGAGTCGAAGATTCCCGATGTGGCGGGTAAAGTACCGGACGTGGGGGATAAGATTCCCGACGTAGCCTCGAAGGTGCCCGATGTGGCCAAGGATGTAGCCGGCAAGATCGCCGGTGCTTCCAAGGATATAGACGCCAAGGTTGCCGGAGCGGAGTCTAAGATTGACGGCCTGTCCAAGGATGTGGACTCGAAGATTCCCGGTGTGGCGGGGAAAGTGCCGGACGTGGGGGATAAGATTCCCGACGTGGCCTCTGATGTGCCGGACGTTGCCAAGATCGTGGAGTCGAATATCCCCGACGTGGCCTCTGATGTGCCGGACGTCGCCAAGATCGTGGAATCAAAAATTCCCGACGTGGCATCCAAGGTGCCCGATGTGGCCAAGATCGTGGAATCAAAAATTCCCGACGTGGCATCCGAGGTGCCCGATGTGGCCAAGATTGTGAAAGACGATATCCCGGATGTGGCAAAGTTAGCGGAGTCGAAAATTCCGGACGTGGCCAAGATTACCATGGACAAGATTCCCGACGTCGCCAAGATCGTGAAGTCGAAGATTCCCGACGTGGCCCAAACGGTGAAGAAAGACATCCCGAATCTTCAAAAACAACTTCCGGCCATGGCCAAGAAGGTGTTTTCCCTGGCCGGCGCCGACAACAAAGCCGCGCTGGCAAAAAGCATGCACGAAATGGTCAATGATCAGTTGAAGGTTTCCGAGTCCAGCGCCAGCCAGAACATCAACATCGCCCTCAGCGCGGCAAAGGGAAAGATCACGGCGGCCACGGATTCGGCCTTCGATACGCTCCAGGCCCAGGTCAACAAGAAGAAAAGCGCGTCGGCCTCTAATTATTTGACGAAAAAAGCCGCCTATGACGGTATTTCAATTCCGCCGAAAAGATACAGGCGCATCTCATACAATTGCCACAAGGTCTGGTACACCCTCTGGTCAAAGACCGAATGCGATCATAAGAACGTGCAAACATCGGCCAGCATCAACGCGCGCGCGAAGGCCGAGTCAAACAAGGCGGTGGCCAAGGGCCAGATGGTGAAGGCTCAAAAGACGACCGAGAGCTTCGCCAAGGCGGAGCAAAAGCTGAAGACCTATCAGACGTCGATGAATTCAACGGTTGATAAGGCTTTCAAATCTCAGGACGTTAGTTTCACGGCGGTGCCCAAGATCGATACCAGCGCCGGCGGCACCCAGGATTTCGGCGTCTCAATCGGCGCTACTAAAATTCAATTACAACAAGAGTCGGCAATTGCAAAACAAACGGCGGCGGTGAACCAACTCAAGAAGAAGGAATCGGCCGCGCAGACCGCATATAACAGAGCGGCGACGGCGTCGGCGCAGGCCAATGTGGCTGCCCAAAACGCATCGGCAGCGGCGAACGCCGCGACAGGCGTCCAACGGAACGCCCTGGATGCACAAGCAGCCGTGGCCGCTAATGTTGCCGGTGTAAAACTGTCACAGGCCAATTCCGCCTTAACTGCGTTAAATACGTCAAAGTCCAATCTAAAAGCGGGGAACACCCAGCTGGCGAAGCTGAAGGCGCCGGCTCCCAAACCGACGCCCGCACCGGTCCATCACCACCACAGCAGATTCGGGAGCTTCCTGCACCATGCCGCACACGATGTAGCATCGGGGGGCAAGACGGTGGTCGATGCCGCCAAAAAAACCAAATTAGTGAAGTCGATCGAAAAAAGTTACGAGTCGAAGCACGCCGAGAAATCGTCCTCATCAGCCGTGGGCGCCGGTCAGGTCGTCGGCGTGAAGTCGTCGAAGTCGGACTTCGGTGTCAGCGAAGGGCCAAGCTCGGGCATGTTCGCGCCGCCCGCCGCCACAAAGAAAACCGCGCAAATAGCGCCGGCCCCGAAACCCGCCGGCAGCTCCGGTGGTGATCGATATTCGCCACCGCGGGTCAGTTATGGCAGCAATCCCCAAGGGGTGTCACGAAATCAAAACACTTCGGCGGAGCAGGCCCATTCCATCGACATCGAAGGGCCGGTGGACCTGGACGAAATTACTGTCGGTGTCATTACCGCCTCCATTGGAAACGACACGGTGGCAACAACCAGCATCAATAGCTTGGGGTTTGTCGGGAATCTGAGTGCCGATCAGATTACATCCACGATAACCGTACCGGCCAGCCTGAGTGCCGCCATCGGTGACAAGGCCAACAGCACCCTGAACATCGGTGATGTTTCCGGAACTTTCAGTGGATCCATTGACCAGGACATTAACGCGGTCGGCGTGTTGACGGCGGCCATTGGCTACAAGACCAACGCTCTCATTAACGCCGGAAATCTGGCGGGGACCGTAAGTGGTCAGACAACGCAGAAGCTGACGACCGCCGGGGCGGTCGCCGCGGCGATCGGCGCCAACTCGAACGCCAGCATCGACATCGGCAACTTGGGATCGGGTTTTTCCGCCTCATCCCTCGACTATACGGTGACTTCGGCGGCCTCGGTCGCGGCATCGATCGGCTCCGGCAGCACGGCTTCCATCTCCGTTGGCAATCTCAACGCCGCCGTCGGTGGCGCTGTAGATTATACCGTCACCGTGGGCCCCATTGTCAGCGCTTCCATCGGCGTCAATACAACGTCCGTTGTCAAGATTGGCGATATTGACAAGAGCATCGGGGGCTCGCTCACCGGGAACGTAACCACCGGTGCCGTGACTAATTTTTCCATTGGCGACAGGACCACGGCGCATACGGAAGTGGGTACCGTCAACGCGCCCATCGGCGGGCACGCCGATATCAATGTTACCGTGGGCGTCCTGACCACGGGAACTGTCGGCATCGACACCGTCGCTGAAACATATGTCGGCACGGTTCAGGCGCCGGTGACCGGAAATGTGGATATCAATATAACCGCCGATGATATTACCAGTTTTGCCATTGGCATCGGCAGCGGGCGGGGCAACATCCACGCCAAGACCTACGTCGGCAACGTGCTCAGCCCACAAAGTCACGCGAATATTTCCGTCCACCATGGGCTGATCTATAATCTTGGTGTCGGCATTATCCTGGATTTGAGCCCGCTGCCCGATTTCAAACTGGTCGAGCAGGGCTGCGTACTGATCGGCAACATGTATGACAGCGGCAGCAAGCCTTGTTAGGCGCATTATGATTTGTTTTGGCAAAAAATTTATTGCAATCGGCACCGGTGCCGCGTTCGCCCTGGCGTTATTCGCCCTGATGTTGTCTCCGGCCGGGGCCGTGGAAGGCTATGATTCCGAGCACCTGACGCGAATTACCATTATTGCCGGTGACAAGATCGCCATTGGCGAGGAAATGGAAATCTACGTTTGGAACGAGCGCCGTTTCGCGACGGTATGGATCGAGGACATCGTGAAACGCGGCAATGATTTGGAACTTCATGTCACGGACGCGATCACGAATACTTACCGTTTCTTTGAAATTCTTGCCGACGATCCGGGGCTGGACGGGCTGCCTCATTTCGACCCCGGCCGGGCGGCGCTGGCGCCCCGCCCGGACGAGCCGCCCGCCACCATCGGCGAATTGGACATGATCTAGGGCATGGGCGACCTGGTCCAGCGCCGGGGCAATCTGCTGAAGAATAATCAATAAGCGGCTGAACGGAGTTTGACTTAACGGCGATGGCGGGTGCTGGCGACACCCATGTACGCTGATCGAGTGCGTTAGGTCGATTTTCTTGGTACCGTTTGCCCGCCCAGATTCGTTTATAAGGGGTGGGTAGTTTGAGAGATTGACGGAGTTTTATGAAAATGCACGACAGTAAGCGAC